>JBIPNU010000379.1:0-3509 GCA_044370615.1 Burkholderiales bacterium | reverse complement strand
CTGCACCGATGTCGGCGACGACCGCGTCGGGTGCCAGCGCAAGGGCCCGGATGACCTCCTGCGGGCGCTGCCACTCGTCGCGGGCGGGGTCGTCGAACATCCGCTCCCAGTGGCGGGTGTCCTTGAACGAGTGCTGGTGGGTTCCGGGGGACTGGGCGGCAGCCACGCCGACGAGGCAGGCCAGAAGGCCGAACACCAATGAATATCGCATGGCGAGTGACGTCGGTTAGCGCGGGCACCCAGTCTACTCCGCACCCGCACGCCCGGTATATCGACGGGGTGGCGACTCCGGCGAACTCTTGTCCACACGTTCGCGCCTGTCGTCGCGCTTGCGCCCGAGCCCGGGATTTCCCGGACCCGCTTCCACGCTTGCACCCGCCCCAGCCCCCCATCCGCCCTGGACTCTCGCGAGCGTCAGTGCCTTGCCGGCGCTCGGACCGTCCCGCATCCTCAGGCCGGCCGAGTGGGCGCAGCGCCTTCGCACCCGGAGCGTCCCGGATCGGCGCGCCGCGCGCGCGCAAACAGCATCAGGCCCGGCGGATGCGTCGACTGGCGGGCCCGATACGCACGGATCAGCGGGCGCGCAGCAGCGCTTCGACCTCCAGCAACACCAGTTCGTTGTCGTCTGCCTGCTTCGGATGACGACTGGACGAGAACGGCAGGTTGTTGTCGTTGCCGACGACGATATGCCGGTCGTCCACGCGGTCGACGTTTTCGATCGTGAAGAAGGGGAACGTCAGGACGCCGTCGTTGAGCGGCTTGCGGGCAAGTCGGTCAGGATCGGCGATCTTCATGAGATCGATGTAGCCCACCTTGCGGACCGCGCGGCCGACGTTGGCCTCGGCCATCTCGATCTTGTAGACGCGCTTGAATCGCGCGAGGTCGTGGAAGCAGTCGGAGCGACGCTCGCCGGGCGGACACGCCCGGTCGGCCGTTCCTTCGCCATTGTCGCGCTCGATCACGAGCGCGGTCGTCGCATCGAGCATGTTGAAGTCGCCTATCGCTTGGCCGTCCGCTTCGAAGCGGTAGTACCAGAAGCGACCGGTATAGCGCTCGGCCGCGACGTCGAACTCGAGGATGCGGACTGCCTCGACGCCATCGATCTTCTCCCAGTCCTTGCGCTCGGCATCCCACAGCGGACCCTCGAGCATCGGGTAGAGGAATCGACCGTCGCGCGAGGCGGCCAGACCCTCGAATCCCTTCGATCGACGCAGCGTCACGTTCGAGTAAGCGCCGGTGGGCGTCGCAGGCGTGGCGACTTCCCAGTGATCGGGCGAGCGGACCACCTTGCCGTCGGCCATCGTGTCGAATACGGCGAGGACCTTGCCGTTGCGATCCGCCTTGATCAGGTACGGACCGAACTCATCGCCCAGCCAGAGGTGATCACCGATGAACTGGAAGCCCTCGAGGTCGAAGTCTGCGCCAGTGAGATAGCGACGCTGGGTCGACTCGTGGACGATGCGGAAAGGAACGCGCCGGTCGGGATCGCTGAGGAAGACCGTCTGCAGCCGTTCCCACTTCCCCGTCTTCCAGTCCACTCGCCAGCGATTGAGATAGAGCATGCTGTCGGGCGAGTTCGCACGCGATCCGAAGCCGTTGTCGGTGAGAATCCAGAAGGTACCGTCACGCTGGACCTTGATGCCCGAGTGCCCCTGAATCGGCTGTCCTTTGAACGGCACGCCGATTCCGGTCTCGCGCCCTGCCGAGCGCCCCATCACCGACCCTGGAGCATCCACCCGGCGACCGGTGGTGAATCGCCCCGGCGTTCGCAGCTCCGCAGGCGCATCGGCGGGCGCGGGAACGAACGTGCGCGCGGGAAGCACCGCGTGACCGCGAAGCGTAGCCGGAAACTCCTGCTCCGCGTGCGCGGGCGATGCGAGGGTGCCGAGGGCGAGCAGGCCGAAGGCTGCGGGTGCGAGGCGAAGCTTCATGAATGACCTCCAGACGTGGAACATGGAGGCTAGTCCCCGCGCATGACATCCAGCGGTACGGACTCGTGACATTCGCGTGTGAGCCGGCGAGCCTGTCCTGCTCCGTGCGCCCGTGGGCCGGTGATCGCAGCCGACCCGCACCTAGTCGTTTCGCCGCCGCCAGACGTACACCGCAGCGGCGCAGGTGAACACGAGCACCAGCGAGACGATGGTCGGAAAGCCGGTGGAGTCCTCGCTGAACGGGATGCCGCCGACGTTCATCCCGAACAGGCCGGCCACGATGTTGATGGGTAGTGCCATCACGGTCACCATCGTGAGCAGGACGACGCTTCGGCTCGTCCGCTCTGCGTCCATGGCGACGATTTCCTCCTGCAGCAGCTTGGTCCGCTCCTGCAGCCCGGCAAAGTCGTTGAGGACCGCGGAGAACTCCTCCGTGGCGGTACGCAGCTGCTGCAGGTCATCGACCGAGAGCCAGGAAGGGGGGCGGTTCAGCAGGCGGAACAGCGCCCCGGGTTCCGGCGCCAGCAGTCGGCTCAGGCGGATCAGCACGCGGCGCAGCGAGCCGAGGGTGCCTCGGGCTGGGGCGGTGGCCCCGGCCAGCAGGCCATCCTCGATCCGATCGACGCGGACCGTGGCGTCGCGCTCGATCCCCTGCAGGACGTCGGCCTGATCGCGCAGCAGGTGGGCGAGCAGCGCGACCGGGGAGTCGATGCACTCGCCGCTCCTGACCGATGCGCGCAGCCGGTCGATGCTGCGCAGCGAATGCAGGCGAGCGCTCACCACCAGCCCGGGACGGGCGCACACCCAGAGCGTCGCGATCTGGGAGCCGTCGTCGGTGAAGTCGTAGAGCACGTCGTTGACCACCGCGACCAGGCAGTCCTCCACCTGCTCGATCCGGGTCGATCGGGTCGGGCTGCGCAGCGCTTCGTAGTATTCGTCGGGCAGTGCAAGCGTGCGCCGCATCCACGCCTCCGCGTGCGCGCTGGCGAGGCTCAGGTGCAGCCAGGCGAAGTCTCCGGAGCCCTCACGCGGCCGTCGGAGCCATTCCTCCACCTGCTCGGACGCAAGCGAAGTCGCGACCTGTCCTGCGCGAAACGCGAAACCGCAGATGAGCCCGCTCGGGTCGGAGCCGTAACTGCTCCCGGCTGCAAGCGCTGCGGGGCCTGTGCCGGACGCGGGCATGCGCTCGCCTGTCAGTACACCGAGGGGACGTACATCTCCCTCGGAACCGGGTGCCGGAGGTAGTCGGGGTTGTGCACGCGGGCGGGCAACTGCACGGGCGGGCGCTCGAACTCTTCATAGGGCACCTGGGTGAGCAGGTGGTGGATGCAGTTCAGTCGTGCGCGTTTCTTGCTGACCGCCTCCACCACCCACCAGGGCGCCTCGGGGATATGGGTGCGCTCGAGCATCGTCTCCTTGGCCTTGGTGTAGAGCTCCCAGCGCCGCCGTGATTCCATGTCCATCGGCGAGAGCTTCCACTGCTTGAGTCGATCCTCGATACGCATCCGGAAGCGCAATTCCTGTTCCTCGTCGGTGATCGAGAACCAGTACTTCAGCAGGATGATCCCGGAGCGAATC
>JBIPNU010000014.1:0-12836 GCA_044370615.1 Burkholderiales bacterium | reverse complement strand
ACGACCTCGTGCTCGCCGCCGCGCGAGCCCGCGCGGCGCGCGGGCGCCGGTCGAGCACCTCGGCTGGCGACCGTGCGGTCGGCGAGGGGTACCAGCCCGGGTCCGCGGGGGTCAGCGCCGGTGACGTGCGTCGGTCTCGCCCCCCCTCGAGCATCCGCGTGGCTGCCAAGACCCGAGCGCAGTCTGCTCGCGGCATGCACGCAGGCCGCGATCGACGCACGCGCGCCGCCCTGCGTCGGGGAGCATGGCGCGCTCACCGAGCCACCTCTTGCTCCGCGTGGGACATCGCCGGATCGTTCATGCCCGCACCCCGGCCAGCTCGCGCAGGCGCGCGAGCGTGTCGGCCTCCTGCGGCGCCTTGTCCTGGCGCAGCCGCAGGATGCGCGGGAAGCGAACGGCAATGCCCGACTTGTGCCGCGGGCTCTCGCCAATGCCCTCGAAGCCGATCTCGCAGACCAGCTGCGGTGCGACGCTGCGCACCGGACCGAAGCGCTCGACGGTGTGGGCCCGGATGAAGGCGTCCACCTCGCGGATCTCCGCATCCGCAAGCCCCGAGTACGCCTTGGCGAAGGGCACCAGCGCGCCTTCGTTCCACACCGCGAAGGTGTAGTCGGTGTAGAGGCTCGCGCGCCTTCCGTGGCCGCGCTGCGCGTAGACCAGCACCGCGTCCACCGACAGCGGGTCGAGTTTCCATTTCCACCACTCGCCCTCGGGCGCATGCTTGCTGCGGCCGATGCCGTAGGCGCTGTCCACGCGCTTGAGCATCAGCCCTTCCACCCGGCGCTCGCGGGCCGACGCGCGCGCGCGCGCGAGTGCGCCCCAGTCCTGTTCCCCGCCCTCGCCGTCGCCCTTGCCCTCGCCCTCGACCGTGGGCGAGAGCCGCAGCACGCGGCCCGCCGCCTCCGGCAGTGCGGACAGGCGCGCCTCCAGCGCCGCGCGTCGCTGCATCCACGGCTGCACGCGCAAGTCGACGCCACCGTCCTCGAGCAGGTCCCAGGCGATGAACACCACCGGCGCGCGGGCGAGCGCGGCCGCGCCCGGGCGCACCAGGCCGATGCGCCGCTGCAGCAGCGAGAAGGGCGCCACCTCGCCCTCGCGCCACGCGACCAGCTCGCCGTCGAGCACGCTGCCCTCGGGCAGCGTGCGCGCCGCGGCCACCACTTCGGGGAAGCGCGCGGTGATCGACTCCTCGCCCCGCGACCACACATGCACCTCGCCCGCGCGGCAAACCAGTTGCGCGCGGATGCCGTCCCACTTCCATTCCGCCACCCAGCGGGCACGATCGCCCAGCACGTCCCGCGGATGCGCGACCAGCGACTGCGCGAGGAAGAACGGATAGGGTCGCGAGGGGGGCACCTCGGTGGCGTCCGGGTCGACCAGCGTGCGCCAGGCCTGTGCCGTCGGGGTCCAGTCGCCCGCCAGCCGCTCGGCGACGACCTGCACCGGCAGGCCGGCTGCGAGCGCCACGGCCTGCACCACCGTCTGCCGCGACACGCCCACGCGAAAGCCGCCGGTGATGAGCTTGTTCCACACGAAGCGCGACGCGACGTCCAGTTCGTCCCACCAGGCCTCCAGCAGGCCCGGCACCTGATCGGCAGGCGTGGCGCGCAACGCGAGCAGCCGCTCCTCCACCCACTGCGCCAGCGTGAGCGTGGACACCGGACGCGAGGGCGGCGGCAGCAGCAGCGCGATCGTCTCGGCGAGATCGCCCACGGCCTGGTAGCTCTCCTCGAACAGCCAGTCGGGTATCGCCGCGAGTCGCGCGCAGGTCTCGCGCAGCACGCGCGTGGGCACCGCCTGCCGCGGCTTGCCGCCGCAGAGGAACCACACCGCCCACGCCGCATCGTCAGCCCGCGCGCGGGCGAGATAGGCGGCAAGCGCCTCACGTCTTGCGCGCGTGGAGGTCGTGGCATCGAGGGCCGCATAGAGCGCCGCGAACTCACGCATCGGCGCCGCCTTCGGCAGGCCCGGCGGCCTCGCCCGCGAGGCGGGGTGGCCTCTCGCGCAGGGGCGGATCGGACGAAGCGGGCGCGGCATCCCGCGCAGGGCTCCCGACGACGCGGCCGGGGTCCTCGCGCGCGCCGGGGTCGGACGAGCCCGATGCCTCGCCCGGCTTCGCGTCTTCCGCGAGCCGGCCCTCGCCGTCGCGGACATCGGGATCGGACAGCCCGGACGCGTCGTCCCCCTGCGCGACGTCCGCGATCCGTGCCTCGCTCTCGCGCGCATCGGGATCGGGTGAACCCGGAGCCTCGCCCGGCTTCGCGTCTTCCGCGAGCCGGCCCTCGCCGTCGCGGACATCGGGATCGGACAGGCCGGACGCGTCGTCCCGCTGCGCGTCTCCCGCGACCCGGGGCCGCGCGCCACGGCGGCTGTGGACAGTCGACGCGGATGCAACACCCTGCGCAGCGTCCTGCGTGGTATCGGCAGGCGCGTCCTCCTGGCCCTCGCCCTCGCCGGCGTAGTGCGCGTCGAAATCGCGCGAGTCGAACAGGCGCGCGTCGAGCCCGAGCTCGCAGAGGTGGCGCGCGAAGGCGGCCGCCTGCCCATGGGTCACGTAGACGCGCTGCGCGCCGCTCTCGCGCACCGCGCACAGCAGCCCGGGCCAGTCGGCATGGTCGGACACCACGAAGCCGCGATCGGTGCCGCGGCGCCGCCGTGCGCCGCGAAGCTGCATCCAGCCCGAGGCGAACGCGTCCGAACAGTCGCCGAAGCGACGCAGCCAGCTCGAACCCTGCGCCGAGGGCGGTGCGACCACCAGCGCGCGCGCGAGCGTCGCGCGGTCGGCCACCGCGGTGACCAGGCTCGTCTCGGGCAGCGCGACGCCCGCCTCGCGATAGCACCGGTTCAGCGCCTCCACTGCGCCGTGGCAGACGATCGGCCCGATCGAGGCATCGACGCCAGCGAGCAACCGCTGCGCCTTGCCGAACGCGTACGCGTAGAGCACGCTCGCGCGCCCCGCCTGCGCATTGGCGCGCCACCAGGCGTCGATTCCGTCGAACAGCACGCGCGCGGGCGCCCAGCGATATACCGGCAACCCGAAGGTGGACTCGGTGATCAGCGTATGCGCGCGCACCGGTTCGAAGGCCGCGCAGGTAGGGTCGGGGTCGAGCTTGTAGTCGCCGGTGACCACCCACACCTCGCCGCCCACCTCCACCCGCACCTGCGCCGAGCCAAGCACGTGGCCGGCCGGGTGCAGCGACACGCGCGCCCCGCCCACCGTGACCGACTCGCCGTAGTCGACCGCCTGGATCGGCAACTCGCCCAGTCGCTGGCGCAGCACGCCCAGCGCCGCACGCTGCGCGAGCGCGCGCGCGTGACCGCGGCGGGCGTGGTCGGCGTGCGCATGGGTGAAGACCGCGCGCTCGACGGGCCGCCACGGATCGATGTGGAAGTCGCCCGCCGGGCAGTACAGGCCTTCGGGCCGCAGTTCGAGCACTGCCATCGCGACCTCAGCGCGCGCGCGACGAGGTACGGCCGCGGCCCGCAGCCGCCGCGCGCAGCCCGGTGCCCGCGAGGGCTGCTGCGGGTACCGCAGGCCCCTCGTTCGCGTCCGTAGCCTCCGGGGCGGCGGCCTCCTCGCGCCAGCGCTCGAGACGTCGTGCCAGCGCGGCGGCGACCACCTCGCGCGCGCGCGCATCGCCCGGCCCGCGCGCATCCGGCCCTCGCCCCTTGGCGTGGTTGCAGGCCGCGCAGGCGAGCGCGAGGTTGCGCGCGTCGTCAGGCCCGGTGAGCCCGCCGGTCAGCTCGCGTGCCGCGGTGCGGCCGAACCAGCTGCGCGGCACCACGTGCTCGAGCGTCGCGCCGTTGAGCGGGGCACCGCTCTCGGCAAACCGCAGCGGCGTTCGACAGTGCAGGCAGCGGGTGGCGATCGTCCGCGCGCGTTGCAGCCCGACGGTCGCGTCGCGCCGGTCTGCACCTGCAACGCGGGGGGCGGGGCACCCGGACACTGCCAGCGCGTCGGTGGCCAGCGCGAGTCGCATCAGGAGGAGGGCTCGCGCACGCATCGGGCACGGGAGGACTTCGGCGGGAACTCGGCACCGACCGCATCGGCTGGCGACGGCGCGGCGAGGCGACCGCGGCGCAGGCTAGCGCCGCCCACCCATGAGCGCGGCGACGCCCAGCACCGTGGCGACCACGATGGCGATGAGCAGGGCCACCTTGGTGCCGACTTCGGCGAGCTGCTCCTGCGTGATGACGTCGAGCACGACCAGCACGGCAAAGGTCGCCAGCAGGAGGAGCACGAACAGGCCGATCAGGCGAAGCGAGCCGCCGATGCCGCTACGGGTCGGGTGCGAATCTTCGTTCACGGGGATCTCCTGGAGCAGGGCTGACGCGTGGAGGGAGGGGGGCGAAGGGCGGTCGTTCGCGATCCTGCAGCGGGTTCAGGCGAGCGAGACGACCGGCGCGCACGCGCGAGGAACGTCCCCACGGCCGAGGGTACGCCGGCGAGTGCCGGTGGCCTCACGCACACGCGCGACTCGCGATCGGGCACGGGAGCACACGGGCGCTCAGGCGTGGCCGGCCGGTGGCCGGACCCGCTGCGCGTAACTGGCGGCCGACAGCGCGCTGTCGAGCAGTTCCCGGGCGAGGGGCTCGGTGACGGTGCGCGGGGCGGGAATCATCGCCACGCGAAGCGCCATCGCCATCGCGAGCGCCTGCATCACGTCGCCGTTGCTGACATTGCCCTGGCGGGTGACGCGCTCGTCGAGGGCGCCCAGCAGCGAGGTGAGCAGTTCGGTGACGTCGCTCGCCGAGCGGGTCTCGGCGTGCAGGTCGAAGGTGACGTCGATGACCTCGCCGCTGGAGGTAGTGGCGCGATAGGGAAGCGTGGAGGGCTGGGCCATGGCCGGTGCATTCGGAATCGGGATGCGCTCGATGGTAGCCGAGCCCCGCGCGGCCCACGACCAGCGCCGGTCGCGTCCGCGGCCACCGTCACGGCGCTCGACCCGTCGCGCGGCCGCCGGGGGACACGCCGCCACGGCTGGCGCGTGGCCCCGGGCGCGCGAAACCGGTGCGGAGTAGTCGCGGGACGCGAGACTCGCTCTCGCACTCGCCCCGGCCGCGGGCGCCCTGCGACCGACACGGCCGCATGCACGGAGGCTCGGCTGGCGCGAACACGCGCCACTGCGCGTGCCGGGACCCCTGGACACACGGGAAGATCGCTGGTGCAGGAGGGCGCCCCCGGCCCTTGCCGGCGTCGCCCGCAGGTGCCGGCACCGGGCGGCAGCACCGGCGCGACCGGGGCATGGAGTGGGCGCGCGACGATGCGCAGCCGGAGGGGCCCGGCGCGACCCGCCGGGTCTGGCCGGGCGGGCCCGGCCCGGGGGGGAAGCCCGGAGGGCAGCGGGTATACTCGCGCGCCGCCACACCCCGACCACCGGCTGCCCGAGGCCCCCATGCCCACGCTCATCTGCGGTTCGATCGCCTACGACACCATCATGGTGTTCCACGACCGGTTCAAGAACCACATTCTTCCCGAGAAGATCCAGATCCTGAACGTGGCCTTCCTCGTGCCCGACATGCGGCGCGAGTTCGGCGGCTGTGCGGGCAACATCGCCTACACGCTGAAGCTGCTCGGCGGCGAGCCGCTGGTGATGGCCACGGTCGGCGAGGACGCCGCGCCCTACGCCTCGCGCATGGATACGCTGGGTCTCTCGCGCCGCCACGTGCGGGAGGTGCCGGGCACCTACACCGCGCAGGCGTTCATCACCACCGACCTCGACGACAACCAGATCACCGCCTTCCACCCGGGCGCGATGACCCACTCGCACCTGAACCACGTGGGCGATGCCCAGGGCGTGAAGCTCGGCATCGTCGCCCCTGATGGCCGCGACGGCATGCTGGCGCATGCGCGCGAGTTCGCGGAGGCAGGCATCCCGTTCATCTTCGATCCGGGCCAGGGCCTGCCGATGTTCAACGGCGAGGAACTGCTCGCCTTCATCGATCAGGCGACCTACGTCACCGTCAACGACTACGAAGGCCAGATGCTGCAGGAGCGCACCGGGCTCACGCTGGAGGCGATCGCCGCGCGCGTCAAGGCGCTGATCGTGACCCTGGGCGGCAACGGTTCGCACATCTACACCGGGGGTCAACGCCTGGACATCCCCGGCGTTAAGGCTACGGAGGTGGTCGACCCGACCGGCTGCGGCGACGCCTATCGCGCCGGCCTGCTCCACGGCCTGTCGCAGGGCATGGACTGGGCGACCACCGGCCGGCTGGCCTCGCTGATCGGCGCGCTGAAGATCGCGCAGCGAGGCGGCCAGAACCACCGCTTCACCCGCGACGAGATCGGCGTACGCTACCGCGAAGCGTTCGGCACCGACCTCTGACCCGCTCGACAGGCTCGCCAGCCCTCCCCTCCCTGCCCCTTTCGCCGGAGTTCTCCATGAGATCGTATTCAGGCATCGCCATCGCCCTGGTTGCCGTCACCGTGCTGTCGGCCTGCGCGGCCGGCCAGGGGGCCAACACGTATTCGCGAAGCCAGGCGCGCACCGAGCAGAGCGTGCGCATGGGCACGGTCGAGAGCGTGCGCAATGTCCGGCTCGAAGGCACCCGCAGCCCGGTGGGCACCATCGCCGGCGGCGCGGTGGGCGGCGTGGCCGGCAGCTCGGTGGGCGGCGGCCGCGGCAGCACGATCGGCGCGATCCTCGGCGCGGTCGCGGGCGGCGTGGTCGGCTCGGCGATCGAAGAGGGCGCGACCCGCAAGGACGGCGTCGAGATCACCATCCGCCTCGACAACGGCAACATCATCGCCATCACCCAGGAAGCGGACGAGACCTTCAGGCCCGGCGATCGTGTCCGCATCCTCAGCGGCGGCGGCACCTCGCGCGTCACGCGCTGAACCCGAAGGCCACCCGGGCGCTCGCCGCCCGGGCACCTGCGCACGCCCCGGCTCGCCGCATCGCCCCGGCATCCCGCCGCGCCGAATTGCCGCGTCGCCCCGCGGCGTGGCGCTTCACGCAGCCCAGTCGCGCAGCCCTGCGGCGAAGTGCGGCTACACCGTCCTGCCGCGTCGTCCTGCCGCGCCCGCTCCGGGCGCAACGACAGAGCCGGGCCCCGGTCAGTCCGGCTCGAGCATCGACAGCCGCGGGCAGTCGATGGAAAACAGCGCGCCATCCTCCAGCCGCAGCGCGGTGAGCTGGCGGCCCCACACGCAGCCGGTATCCAGCCCGACCACGCCGGGCCGCTGCACCAGGCCCAGCGCGGACCAGTGGCCGAACACCACCGTCTCCTCCCACGCCCGGCGGCGCGGCGACTCGAACCACGGCACGAAACCACCCGGGTGGCCGCCCAGCGCGCCCTTGTGCGAGAACTCGAGGCCGCCGTCCGCGTCGACCAGCCGCATGCGGGTGAATGCATTGATCGCGAAACGGCCGCGCGCATGCGGCGAGCGCGCGTCGACCCACCGCACGGGCTCGTTGCCGTAGAGCTCGGCGAAGAACGCGCGCCACGCCGGTCCGGCGAGCAGGCGCTCGGCCTCGGCGGCCGCCTGCGCCGCCTCGCCGCGGTCCCAGTCCGGAAGCACGCCCGCGTGCACCATCGCCCAGCCCCCCTCGACGTGCAGCAGCGGCTGGCGGCGCAGCCACCCGAGCAGTTCGTCGCGGTCGGGGGCGTCGAGCACGTCACCGAAGGTGTCGATGCGCTTGAGCGGCGTCATCCCGGCGGCCACCATCAGCAGGTGGATGTCGTGGTTGCCCAGCACCGTGACCGCCGCCGAGCCCAGGCCCGCGACATGGCGCAGCACCTTCACCGACTGCGGCCCGCGGTTGACCAGATCGCCCACCAGCCAGAGCCGGTCGCGATCGGGCGAGAAGCGCACGCGCTCGAGCATCTCGAGCAGCGCATCGTGGCAACCCTGCAGGTCGCCCAGGACGTAGGTGGACATGGGTCAGGCTGCCGCGCGCGAGGGAACACGGGAAAACACGCGCGCGGACTCTAGCACGCGTGATCGCGAGCGGCGATGACGGACACCCCATCCGGCCGCGCGCGCACGAGGCCGCGGAACCTTGCGCGCAACCCCGCCACTGCGCCCCGACCGGACCTTCGCGCAAGCGGGGCTCGATCGGCCGGGCCGAGAGCGGCCCGGGGCCGCGGGCGGCGCGGCCTCCCTCACCCCCGCCCGGCGCGTCCGCGGGCCGTCGCGCCGGGCGTCCGGCAGGCACGGCGTGGCTGGTCAGCGCCCGGCGGTGCCGGTACACTTGCGCGGGATCGTTCGCATAATCAGAACAGCAGTATCCCCCCCCAGCAGCGCCCCCTTCCCGACGGCCCTGGAGTCTCCCCATGAAGCTTCGCCACATCGCCCTGTCCGTTCCCGACGTCCCCGCCGCGCAGAAGTTCTTCGAGCAGGCCTTCGGCATGACCAAGGCCGGCGATGCGCAGAACGGCATCTACATGACGGACGGCATCATCAACATCGCCCTGCTCAACAAGCACGGCAAGGCCGAGGGCATCGACAGCAACGGGCCGTTCTACGGCGTGATGCACTTCGGCATCTGGGTCGACGACCTCGCCAAGGCCGAGGAGCAGATCCAGGCCGCCGGCGGCACCTACATCCGCGGCCGCCCGGGCGAGGCGAAGAAGAGTTTCTACGAGGTCAAGTACAAGGACCCGAACGGCATCCTCTTCGACATCACCGAGAACGGCTGGAAGGGCGCGGTGAAGAACGTCACCCCGGCGCAGTGACGTCCGCGGCGTGAGCGCCCGGCCGCGCCGCAGCCCGACCGCCCCGCCTGCCCCGCGCGTGCGACTCGCCCCGGGGCGCGCGGGCCCATCCTGCCCGAACACCCCGGGGCCAGGCGCCCCCTGAAGGACTCTCCATGCTCTCGCCCAAGGCCCCGGTCATCATCGTCGGCGCCGGCCCCGCCGGCCTCAGCCTCGCCCTGTATCTCGCGCAGCACGACGTGAACGTGCTGATCGTGGAGACCTTCACCGAGGAGAACTTCCTCGAGCAGGTGCCACGCACCGGCAGCATCCATCCGTCCACGCTGGAGATGTTCGATGACCTCGGCCTCTACCAGCACCTCGAACCCCGCGGCCTGATCGCCCCCACCTTCCAGTTCTGGGACCGCGAGCACAACCGCATGATCGCGGAGTTCGACCACGAGGTCATCAAGGGCGACACCAAGTTCCCCTATGTGCTCCAGTGCGAACGCCTGAAGGTGATCGAGCAGGCGATGAAGATGCTGCGTACCTACCCGAACGTGGCCGTGCGCATGGGCACCACGCTGGAGTCCTTCACGCAGGACGGCGACGGCGTGGTCGCCAACGTGGTCAACGAGGCCGGCGAGCGCGAGGACATCCCCGGCAGCTACATCGTCAGCGGCGAGGGCGGCCGCAGCGCGATCCGCAAGGGCGCGGACATCGCCTTCGAGGGCTACACCTATCCCGACCAGGTGCTCACGGTCAGCGTGGTCTACGACTTCGACAAGCATCACGGCTACGCCTACCGCAACTACATCTCCGACCCCGACCAGTGGGCGAACCTGTTCAAGTGGACGCAGCCCGAGCGCTGGCGCGTGCACTTCGGCACCAGCATGGACGACGACCCCGAGCGGCTGCTCTCCGAGGAGCACTGCCAGGCGCAGATGCAGCACTTCGTGCCGATCGGCAAGCCCTACGAGATCGTGCACCGGCACCTGTACTCGAGCCACCAGCTGGTGGCCTCGAGCTTCAATGCCGGCCGGGCGCTGCTCACCGGCGACTCGGCGCACGTGAACAGCCCGATCGGCGGCGTGGGCATGAACAGCGGCGTGCACGACTCGATCAACCTGGGCGAGAAGCTCGTCGCGGTGCTGCGCGGCGAGGCGGATGCCTCGGTGTTCGATCGCTACACCCGCCAGCGTCGCCACGTCGCGATCAACCACGTGAAGAAGATCACCGAGCGCAACAAGCGGCTGATCAACGACAAGGACCCGGCCTCGCGCCAGAAGAACCACGACATGCTCGCGCGCACCGCCAACGACCCGAAGCTCGCGCGCGACTACATCCTCAACACGTCGCTGTTCACCAGCCTGGACGAGGCCGCGGCCATCCAGTAGCCACCCGGCCAACCGACCGCGCATGCGCGCCCGCCCCCCAGGCGCCAGTCAGTCGCGCGCACCGAGACCGCACGCGCGCGGCGACGGGACACGGCGCCTGCGACGGGCACACGCGTGCGGATCGACCGAAGCCGCCGCCGCAGGCACGCCTCGGCCGCCCGCGAGCGCGAGCCCTCCGCGGGCACCGGTCGGCGCCTGCATCCGCGGTCCGTTGCCGGGCCTCGTGCGCGTGCCGATCCACGCCGGCGCCCGAGGTTCGCACCGGCGTTCGGGGAACACGGACGGCGCACACGCATCGGCTCGCGCCGCCGTACCACGCCCAGGCCAGGACTCAGCCTGCGCGAGCGTGGCCGCGGGAGCCCCGGGTGGTCGGCGCCTTTGCGTCCGGAGATCCGGCGTTCGGGGGCCTGGTGCCCAGGCGCCGACGATCCGGAACCTTCGCGACCAGGACACCTGTCGCCTTGCCCGTCTTCTTCGCCCTGGCCGGGGCGCTACCGGGCGGGGCCTTCGCGCGCGGCGGCCCGGCGATACGCCCGCTCTGCGCGCCCTCGCGCGAGATCTCGCCGGCGGCCTCGGCCACCGCGCGGGCGAAGGCCTGGATCTGCGCCGCGCGATAGCCCTCGCGACGACGCGACCCCACGAGCACGGCCACCAGCGCGCCCGTGCCGTTGACGATCGGGGCGGCCACGCTGAAGGACCCGCGCACGGTCTCGCCGTCGCTCACCGCACGGCCCGCCTCGCGCGCGCGCAGCACGGCCGCCAGAAACGCCTGGGGCGTCACCAGCGACTTCGCGGTGTAGCGCGGCAAACCGTGGGTGCGCGCCAGCGCCAGCACCTCGCGGTCGCTCATGAAGGCCGCACGCACCGCGCCACCGGCGCCGTAGTTGAGCGGCACGCGCGCACCCACCGGCAGATGCAGTTCCGGGTCGTCCAGGCTCTCGATGGTATCGATCACCAGCAGGTCGGACTCATCGACCAGGCGGATCGACACGCTCGCGCTGAAGCGCGCAGCCAGCGCGCGCAGTTGCGGGCGCGCCCAGCCCATCGTGTTGGCCAGCCGCCCGGCCAGCGCGCCGATCTCCAGCGCCTTGAAGCCCAGCGCATAGCGGCGCGTGGACGGCTCGCGGCGCACATAGCCCATGTCCTCCAGGGTGCTGAGCGCGCGGTGGATCCGGCTCTTGTGCACGCCCAGTTCGCGAGCGACCTCGCTCACGCCCAGCTCGGGGCGAGCGACCGAGAACAGCCCGAGGATTTCCAGCCCGCGCCGCAATCCGGCCGACCGGGCTGTCGCCGGCATCACGCGTGCGCGGGGGGCTCTGGCGGCAACGGGGTCCATCGTGCGATTGTCCCATCCGCGGCGAGGGCTGCGCCAGCCGGCGGGCCCGGGGCCGCGTGCCCTGCCGGCCGTCCGGGACCGATCCGCCGGCGAGTCGATCCGCATCCTGCTTCACCCTTGCCGACCGCCCCCTGGCCTGTCCACCCGACCGCGTGCCGCGGCTGATGCCGCCTCGCCCCACCTGGAGACCCCGATGTCCCGTTTCGCGCCGACCTGCCTCAAGTCCGACTCCGCCGCCCCCCGGAGACTGTCGACGCGCCCGCGCGCAGCGCCCGGTACGGCGCGCGCCGCCTCGGGCACACCGGCGGACTGCGCGCGGCTGCCCGGGGCTGTCCGCTTCGCGTCCCGCATCCGGGCAGCGGACCGGGCGACGCCCGCGCGCGCTCCGCGGTCTACCGTCGCGACGGGCGTGTCCGCCGTCGTCGCGCTGATCGCGGCCACCGCGATGTGGCCCGAGCGCGCCCATGCCCAGGCCGCCGCGTTCCCGGTGAAGCCGGTCCGCGTGCTCTCGCCCTTCGAACCCGGCGGCAGCAACGACGGCGTGATCCGGCTGGTGGCCCCGCGGATGGGCGAGCTGCTCGGCCAGCCGGTCATCGTCGAGAACCGACCCGGCGCGGGCGGGGTGATCGGCACCGAGATCGTCGCGCGCGCAGCGCCCGACGGGTACCTGTCGCTCGTGGGTACCACCTCCACCCATGCGATCAACCCGAACCTGCGCAAGCTCTCGTACGACGCGGAGCGCGACTTCACCCCGATCGGCCTGATCGGCATCTCGCCCTACGTGATGCTGGTCAACCCGTCGCTGCCGGTGCGCTCGGTAAAGGACATGATCGAGCTCGCGCGGCGCAAGCCGGGCGCAGTCGAATACGGCTCGGGCGGCATCGGCACGCCTGGCCACCTCGCCGGCGCGGTGTTCGCCCGCATGACCGGCACCGAACTCACGCATATCCCGTACAAGTCCGGCGCCTCGTCGATCACCGACGTGGTCGCCGGTCGCATCTCGATGGTGTTCACCACCATGCTGGTCGCCGACCAGCTGATCGAGTCCGGCCGCATCCGCGCGCTGGGCGTCACGACGATGAAGCGGCTGCCCAACTTTCCCAAGCTGCCCACGGTGGACGAGTCCGGTCTGCCCGGCTACGAGTTCACGCTCTGGCTCGGACTGCTCGCGCCGGCGCGCACGCCCGAGGGACCGGTCAACCGGCTCGCCGACGCGCTGGCCGGTTCGCTTCGCGACGCCGGCACGCAGGCGGCGCTGGCCAAGCAGTCGGTGGAAGCGCTGTTCGAACCCCCCGCGGTGTTCGCCGAGCGCATCCGCCGGGAGCTGGCCACCTACGCGAAGGTCACGCGCGAGGCGGGGCTGAAGGCGCAGTAGTCGGCTCGCGACGACTCGCGGCCTCGCGCGGCGCACGCAGACCCGTCGGATGGCCCTCCGCGCCCGGCCCGGTCGCCGCTCAGCGCGG
>JBIPNU010000393.1:0-3403 GCA_044370615.1 Burkholderiales bacterium | reverse complement strand
CGTCCTCGTTTCTGCTGAGCGGGAAACATGCTGGTTCGTGATGCCGCTCGCGGCAGCGACATGGAGCGTGCAGGGCTTGCCTATTGGCCAGCTCGCCTTTACGTTCCCATCGCTGACGTCCTGCGGCATGCGCCAGTGGCGGTCCTATTGCTCCTCGCACCCGCGCCGGCGTCGCAGGCCCAGCCCTGGCCCACGCGCCCGGTGCGGCTGGTGGTCCCGCAGTCGCCGGGCGCCTCGACCGACCTGATCGCCCGGGTGCTGGCCGCGCGCCTGGGGGAGGCGCTCGGCCAGCAGGTCGTGGTGGACAACCGACCGGGGGCGGGGAGCATCCTCGGCACCCGCCTGGTGATCGACGCCGAGCCGGACGGCCATACGCTGCTGGTGGTGGCCGCTTCGATCACGATCAATCCCGGGCTGCACCGCAAGCCACCCTTCGACACCGTGCGCGACCTCGCGCCGATCACGCAGTTGTCGGTGTACCCGAACCTGCTGGTAGTGCACCCCTCGGTTCAGGCGACCTCGGTGCAGACGTTGATCGCGCTCGCCCGGCGGCCCGGGGTATCGCTCAACTATGGCTCCAGCGGGACCGGCACCGGCACGCACCTGTCCGCCGAACTCTTCCGGCACCTGACGGGCGTTGCCCTGACCCACGTGCCCTACAAGGGCGGTGGCCCCTCGGTGCAGGCCCTGCTCGGTGGCGAGGTTCAGCTGGCCTTCGCCACCCTGCCCTCGGTGCTGCCGTACGTGCGCTCGGGCAAGCTGCGTGCGCTCGCCGTGACCACCGGGGAGCGCTCGGCCGTGCTGCCGGACGTCCCCACCGTCGCCGAGGGCGGTGTCGCAGGCTACGAGCACCGCCAGTGGAACGGATTTCTGGCACCGGTCCGCACGCCACGCGCGATCATCGATCGGCTACACCGCGAGGCCGCCCGGATCGTGCAGTCGCGCGACATCCGCGAACTGCTCGCGCGCGAGGGCGCGGAGCCGGTGGGCAACTCGCCCGAGGCCTTCGCCGCGATGCTCAAGGCCGAGACGGCACGCATGGCTGCCGTGATCCGCGCGGCCGGCATCCAGGCCGACTGACCCGGGCGCGACATCGGTCCCCGATCGGGGACCCATCGGGGGCGAACCGGGGGCCAAGCGGGGCCGATCACGGGCGGGGTGGGAGCGGGTCAGGCACCGGCTGCGGACCGGAACCCACCCGGGAGCAGCCCGGAAGCGTCGCCTGGGGCAGCCCCCTGCAGCGCAGCGTATGATGGGCTGGCCCTGCCGATCACCCCTTCGCGATGACCGAATCCTCCGGCCCCCTCGCCCCCGTTGTCGACCGCGCCGAGATGCGGTCGCCGCCGCGACCACTGGTCACGCTGACCCATGTCACCTACGGGTTGCATGCGGTAGGGCTCGCGGCGGGCGCCTTCAGCGCGGCGACGATCATCGGCGCATTCATCTTCGGCTGGCCGTCGATCCTCGCCGTGATCATCAATTACGTGAAACGCGACGAGGCGCGCGGCACCTGGCTCGAATCGCACCTGAGCTGGCAGATCCGCACCTTCTGGTTCGCGGTGCTTTGGGCGAGCCTGGTCGTCGTCGTGGGATTCGCGCTCACCCTGGTGCTGATCGGCTTCGCCATCCTGTGGATCGGGCTGTTCGCCCTCGGCATCTGGGCCACCTACCGCATCGTCCGCGGCTGGATGGCGCTCAACGAAGGCCGCGCGCTGCCCGCGCCTCGGTGAAGCCCCGCTCCCGTCTCCCCGCTGCCCTGCCCGCGCGCACATGATCACCGCCCCACCCATCGCCCCGTGGCTCACGCTCGGCTACGTGATCCCGCACCTCACGACCGACCTGGACGCCTACCAGTTCTACCGGATCGCCCCCGAGGGCATGATGCTGGTGACGACCGGGCTCGACCTCGCCGAAGACAGCCTCGCCGCGGTCGAACGCGAACTGCCCGTGCTGCATGCCCGGTGGTCGCTGCTCGCGGCGCGCCCGGTCGACCGGATCGCGCTGAGCGGCGTGCCGGTGGCCTCGGTGCTGGGCCGGTCGCGGATGCGAGCGCTGCTGGCCGACGCGCAGTCGCGCACCGGCCTGCCCTGCGACACCGATCTCGAGGCGCACATCGCCGCGTTGAAACACCTGGGCGCGCGCCGCATCGCGCTGGCGAGTCGCTGGCCTGGCGAGGTGAACGATGCGCTGGCCGCCTACCTGCTCGAAGCCGGCATCGAGGTGATCGCCCGTCGGTCCCGCGGCCGATCGCTCGACCAGAACAAGGCGGCCGGACCCGCGGCCGACCACCAACTGGCGCTCGACCTTGGCCGCGAAGTGCTGCGTGGCACGCCGGATGCCGAGGCGCTGCTGCTGCCCGGGGGCCTGTGGTTTGCCATACACGCGGTACCGATCCTCGAGTCCGAGTTCGGTATCCCGGTACTCACGAACATCGCATCGACGACCTGGGCTGCGCTGGATGCCGCGCCCCGGCCGCTGGGGCAGCGACCCGATCCGCGGTGGGGGCGGCTGCTCGCGAGCGTGTGACGCCTGCCGATCGCAAGACTTCGCACGCTCGCCTTCGCGCCCGCCATCGCGCGTGCGCGCCCCCGGGCGTCCGCGCACGCGTGCGCCCCGCCCCGCCACCGACGCAGGTGCGCCGCGACCACCCCACGCGCCCGGCCGTCGATGGCGTGGACGCGCAATGCAGGCGTTTGTAGTATTGCCCCGAGGCTGGACATCGCGCATGCGGCCAGCCCGAAAACCAGGAGTCCCGACATGCCCCGACTGCAGCCCCTGCCCGTGGGCGCCGCGCCCGAACTGACGGAGACGTTCGAGAAGCACGGCGCCGCCCACGGCTACATCCCCAACAGCCAGCTGATCATGCAGCGCCGGCCGAAGCTGGTGCTCGCGGTGCGCGCGCTGTCGCAGGCGGTGTTCGATCCCGCCGGCACGGTGAGCATCCCCTTCAAGCGCCTGCTCGGCTACGTCGTCGCACGCACGCACGGCTGCCATTATTGAATGGCCCACAATGCTGGGGGGTCTCTCCAGCAAGGTGTCCCTGCCGACAAGCTCGCGCAGGTGTGGGAGTTCCGCACGAGCGATCTCTTCCCCGAGGCCGAGAAAGTCGCCCTCGAATACGCGATCGCCTCGGCCTCGCAGCCCAACGACGTGACCGACGAGTTGTTCGATCGGCTGCGCCAGCACTGGGACGACGGGCAGATCGTCGAGATCACCGCGCTCGTGTCGTTCTTCGGGTTCATGAACCGCTGGAATGACTCGCTCGCCACGCCGCTGGAGGACGAGCCGGCTGCGGTCGCCGAGGAGCACATCACCGACCACGGCTGGCAGCTCGGCAAGCACGCGCCGGGGCGCTGAGGCTGGCCAGACGTTCGGCTCCAAGGGCCGCGCGCCCGGCGCCGGC
>JBIPNU010000336.1:0-3896 GCA_044370615.1 Burkholderiales bacterium | reverse complement strand
GATCGCGAGTCCGGCAAGCGATGACTCGATCACCATGTCGCCCAACTGGCGCCGGTACTGCAGCGTCGCACGCCAGTCGGTGCTGCCCTGCAACGCCCGCCCGATCGCCTCCGGCAGCAGCCGCCTCACGCCGTCGGCAGCCACGCGCCCGGCGAGGTTCACCCGAAGAGCACCTTCGGCCTGCGAGGCGAGCGACAGCGTCGCCGGTCCGCCCAGCAGCTGGAGCGTGGCCCCGTTCACCCGGATTCCGCTCTCGCTGAACTCGAGCCGGCCGCTCAGCGCCTCGAGCGCGGGCAACTCCCGGTCGACCTGAAGGCGGTTGCCCTGAAGCTGCAGGCTGCCGATGACGCGCGAGTCCTTCATCCGGCGCAGCGGCAGCACCAGCTGCAGCGCGAGGCGGCTTCGGCCCTGCGCCTCCATGCCGCGGGTGGCGCCGTCGATCAGCGCATCGACCGGACTCTGGGCGACGAAGCGCAGGAACTCCGCGGTCGGCGCCTCGGCCTCGCCGCTCGCCTCGACGATCTCCTCGTGGTGCATCAGGTCGGCGATCACGGTGCGTACCCGTTGCAGCCGCACGCCCGCGATGCTCGCCGCGCGCGCGTTGACCTCCATGCGCGCGCGGCGAAAGGCGATATCGCCCTCGATGCCCGTCAACCGCGGCCAGCCCTGCGCGTAGTCGAGTTCGACGCCGTCCAGGCGCGCGGTCAGCGACAGGTCGCCACGCGTCGCCGTCTCGGGTTCGCCGAACGGAAACGCCGCGAGTTCGCCCCGCAGGCGCGCGCGGACCTCGCGCCCGCGGCCCGCCTGCAGCGCCTGGGCGATCCAGGTTCGCGTGTCCGAGCCCATCACGAGCGGCAGGTAGGTGGCCACCGCCGGCAGGCGTACCCGGGACAGCGTGGCGGTGAGATCGGCACGCCCCGGCCCGGCCGGCTCCAGCACGTAGTCACCGCTGACCGCGCCGGCGAGATCGCCGTTGGCGAACTCGGCCGACGCGATCCGCAGCGCGACCGCGTCCCCACGCTGCGTCCAGCTCCCCTGCAGCCGCAGCCGGTCGAACCGGAGCGCGTCGGCGAACACCTCCGGAAGATGAACCCCCACGTCCGCGCCGGTGAGCGCGAGCGTGCCCGCACGCTCGGTGCCATCGATGCTGCCGCTCAGGCCGGACAGGCTGCCGCGATCGCCCGGGAGGTTGAACCCGAGGTTCTGCGCCCGCCCGCGCACGCGCCAGCCGGGCCTGCCCTCTCCGGGAACCCAGGTGAACGCGACCTCGCTGACCCGTCCACGCAGCGCGCTCGCGGACAGTTCGCGTGCCGCGGCCTCGCCGATGGGCAAGCGCGCGATCAGCCGTCCCCAGGGCTCGAGGTCGACCTCGCTGGCACCGACTTCCACGCGCTGCAGCGCGCCGCCATCGGGTTGATACCAGCGCAGGCGGGCGTCGGTCGGGGGCGTCGCCGGGCCGCCCACCGGCGTGAGCGCGAGCTGGCTCGCGCCGGCCTCGAACCCGTCGCGAAGCCTCCGCCAGGCGAGCCGGCCATGCAGCGCCTCGAACTGCAGCGGCGGCTCGGCGCGCGCGAGCCGGGCGGTCAGCTCCTCGAGCGCGAGGTCGGCGGTGATCGCCGTCACGGAACCGCGCGCGAAATCGAGCCAGAGCGCCAGCGACCCGCGGCCGCGCTCGATCCCGAGCGGCAGATCGACCCACTCCTCCCAACCGGCGAGGCTGGTGTCGCCCAGGTTCAGCCACGCCCGTCCGTCCCAGCGCATCCAGCCCGCCGGATCGCTGCCGCGCCATTCCGCGCGCAGATCGATCGGCGCGGCGAGACCGTCGGGCGGATGGGCGCGCAGGCCCAGTTGATGACGGCCCCGGGTGCGCAGCAGGCGAAGGTTCACCTCCCGCAGCCACAGCTGGGGGGCGCCGCGCTGCTCGTCGATCCAGGTCACGGCCGCGCCGCGCAACACGATGCCGCGTTGCGCGAGCAGCCAGCGCCCGACTCCAGCCTCGCCGGACGGGTCGGACAGCACGATGCCGGCCACCGACACCGCCCCCAGCGCGTCGCGACGCACGGTGACATCCAGCCCTTCGATCTCGAGCAGGTGAAGGCGCACCGCGCCGCGCGCGAGCGCGGCGAGCGACAGGGTGGCATCGATCCGGGGCAGCAGCAATCCGGCTCGAGCGTCAGCGTCGAGCACGCGGACTTCGCGCAGGCCCAGTTGCGGCCGCAAGCCCTGCCACTGCGCCTCGATCGCGCCAATGGTCACCGGGCGACCGACGATCGCCGTCGCGTGCGCCTCGATCCGAGAGCGGTAGCGGTCGATGTCCGGCAGCACGTGGTAGCGCAGCACCAGCAGCCCGACCACCGCCACCGCATACAGACCCAACGCGAGCCAAGCGGCCCCGCGCAGCGCCGTGCCCAGCGCCCTGAGGATCGCGCGTCGCCCGCCCGCCGCAGGCGGCCCGTCGGACCCGGACGGCGCGTTCGGCAGAGCGGTCAAGGCCGATCGGCTAGACTGGCGGACACGAACGGCCCACCGCGCCGCCCGGGCGCGGGACGCGCCTTCCGCTCCCGCGGGGTCTGTCGGCCTACCATCACCGCCTCCGACGTCCTGTGCGGGTGTCCGGGGCCCGCCGCCCGCTCTTCGCCATGCCGCCGATTCTACCGCCTGCGACGTGATTGCCGACGCCCCGTCCGGCGGCCCGGAAACGGCCGTCATCGCCCACCGCAGCGCGTACGCGCTGAGTCGCTTCGCCTCGAGGCTCGCGGACGCCGGTGTGATCGACCCCGCGACGCTCGACCGACTGGCCCGCGACCCGTTCGATCGCTCGCGCATGCGGGCGGAGCTGGAGGGTGTCGTCGACGCCGCCGCGCTCGCCGACGCCCTGCGGCGGCTGCGCGCGCGCTGCCTCGTCGCCACGCTCGCGCGCGACCTCGCCGGCCTCGCGCCCCTCGCCGAGGTGACCGGGACGATGACCGCGCTCGCCGAGGAGTCGCTCGCCGCCGCATGCCGAGTGATCGGTCGGGACCTGCAGGTCGTCTACGGACAACCGGTGGGCGCCGAGTCCGGACTCCCCCAGCCGATGCTGGTCGTGGGCATGGGCAAGCTCGGCGGTGTCGAACTCAACGTCTCCTCCGACATCGACCTCGTGTTCGTCTACCCCGAGGAGGGCGAGACCGACGGGCCACGGCGCATCTCGTGCCACGAGTATTTTGTCCGGCTGGGACGTCGCGTGATCGGGTTGCTCAACGACGTGACCCCAGCCGGCTACGTATTCCGGGTCGACATGCGGTTGCGCCCCTACGGCGAGAGCGGGCCGCTCGCCTGCAGCCTCGACATGCTGGAGGAGTACTTCCTCACCCAGGGCCGCGACTGGGAGCGCTACGCATGGATCAAGGGCCGCGTGGTGGCGGTCGCCCACCCCGGAGGCCGCGAACAGGGCGACGCGCGCGAGGCGATCGCCGCGCTCGATGCAGTGGTGCAGCCATTCGTGTTCCGACGCTATCTCGACTTCGGCGCCATCGCCGCCATGCGGGAGCTGTCGCGGCAGATCCAGCGCGAGGTCCGTCGGCGCGACATGCACGACAACATCAAGCTGGGTGCCGGCGGCATCCGGCAGATCGAGTTCATCGCGCAGGTGATGCAGCTCGTGCGCGGCGGGCGCCAGCCCGACCTGCGCGCCCGCCCCACGCTGGAGGTGCTCGATCGGCTGGGTCGCCACGGCATCCTCGAGCCCTCGATGACCACGATGCTCGCGCGCCACTACGACGTGCTGCGGCGGCTCGAGCACCGGCTCCAGTACCTGGACGACGCGCAGACCCACCTGCTGCCCGCCGACGCGCAGGACCGCGCTCGCGTCGCGCAGGCGATGGGCTATCCGGACTGGACCGCTTTCGAGCCCGCGC
>JBIPNU010000335.1:0-3906 GCA_044370615.1 Burkholderiales bacterium | reverse complement strand
CGCTCCTCGAGCGCCCGCGCATGGCTGGCCTCGTCGCCCGCGCGCATCGACGTCGCCGCCCGCCGCAGCCGCAGGTACAGCCGGTCGTGCTCGGCCGCATCGAAGGGCAGTTCGACCGGCATCGTGATGCGGGCGCCGAGTCGGCCGAGGTGCTCGGCCAGCGCCTCGATCGCCGAGGAGACCGCGCGCGAGACGCGGGTGGCCGGATGCGACGGGAGCACCGCGATGCGTAGCCCGCGCGCGCTGCGGAACCCGGGGGCGGGCAGCCGCAGCCGCAGGGCGCGCGCGTCGTTGTCTGCGGGCCCGGCGGTGACTCTCAGCGCAAGCGCGAGGTCTGCCGCCGACCTCGCCATCGGCCCGACCACCGAGATCTCCGGACCCGACCACACCCCGGGCAGGGCGTGGCCGCGCGCCGGGACGATGGTGAAGGTCGTCTTGTGGCCGTACACGCCGCACAGGTGCGCCGGGCCGCGGATCGAGCCGCCGATGTCCGAGCCGTATTCGAGGCTGCTGATGCCGGCGGCGAGCGCGGCCGCGGCGCCCCCGGACGAACCGCCGGGAGTCAGGCGCAGGTCCCACGGGTTGTTCGTGGTGCCGTAGACCGGGTTGAAGGTCTGCCAGTCGGCGAGCATCACCGGCACGTTGCTCTTGCCCCAGATCACCGCGCCCGCCGCGCGCAGGCGCTCGACCACCCGCGCGTCGCGAGCCGCGACGTTGTCGCGGTGGGCCTCCACGCCCCAGGTGGTCGGCAGGCCGGCGATGTCGAAGGATTCCTTCACCGTCATCGGTACCCCGGACAGCGGCCCCGGACGCTCGCCCTGCCGGATCGCGCGATCGACCGCGCGCGCATCGCGGCGGGCGCGCTCCAGGTCGGTGATCACGATCGCGTTCAGTTCCCCGTGCAGGCGCTGCTGCCGCTCGAGGCTGGCCTCCAGCGCATCGACCGCGCGCACGCGACCGGCGGCGATGCGGCGCGCGAGCGCGCCCGCGGACGTGAACGGATCGAAGCTCATTGCGGCGGCTCCAGGGACCGCGAAGACCGAACCGGCATCAGACCGGGTCCCAGCTGAACACGTCCTGGGAGCGGTCCAGCGGATGGAAGTCGCGCGCCAGCGCAGGCATCGCGTGCTCGGCGAGGGACTCCGGCGTCCAGCCTTCCGCGCGATGCACGCTGCGGATCGGGCGTGGCTGGCTGAACAGGAACACCTCGTTGTTGCGTACCCCGAACACCTGGGCGTTGACCGCCGCCGCGGCATCGGACAGCAGGTAGACGGCGAGCGGCGCGATCTTCGCCGGCGTCATCTGCTGCAGCTTGGCCACCCGCGCCTGCTGGTCGGGGGTGTCGGTGGGAATGGAGGCGATCATGCGGCTCCACGCGAAGGGCGCGATGCAGTTCGAGCGCACGCCGTACTTCTGCATGTCGAGCGCGATCGATTTCGACAGCGCGGTCAGTCCCAGCTTGGCGGCCGAGTAGTTCGCCTGCCCGAAGTTGCCGACCAGGCCCGAGGTGGAGGTCATGAACACGTACGCGCCCGAACCCTGTTCGCGGAAGATGTTCGCCGCGGCGCGGGCTACGTGATAGGAGCCGTAGAGATGCACCTTGATCACCGCGTCCCACTCGACTTCGCTCATCTTGTGGAAGAAACGGTCGCGCAGGATGCCCGCGTTGCTCACCACGCCGTCGATTCGTCCCCACGCCTGCAGCGCGGCCCCGACGATCGCCTCGCCGCCGCGCGGATCGGCCACGCTGTCGGTGCTGGCCACCGCCTCGCCACCGGCCGCGCGGATCTCCTCGACCACGCGCTGCGCGGGACCGGCGTCGGAGCCCTCGCCGGCAAGCGACGCGCCGATGTCGTTGACCACCACGCGCGCGCCCGCGCGCGCGCAGGCGAGCGCCATCTCGCGGCCGATTCCGCCCCCGGCCCCTGTCACCGCCACCACCTTGCCTTCGAGCATGCTCACGTTGCGTCTCCTTCGAGCGGGCGCGGCCGCGGACGCGCGATCCCGGACCACGGGCGCGCACGGCGCCCGCCGCGGCCGGGCATCGGGCAGGCCCTCACTGCAGCGGTGCGCCCCGCGCGATCCACGCGGCCAGCACCGCCCGCTCCGGGTCGGTGAGGCCGGTGAGGTTGCCCGGCGGCATCGCCCGGGTCAGCACCGACTGCTGATGGATCTTCTGCGCGTGCTGCCCGATGCGCTCCGGGGTGTCGAGCATCACGCCACCCGGCGCCTGCGCGAATCCGGGCTGGGTGGGCGAGGCGGCGTGGCAACCCGCGCAGCGCTGCGCCATCACCTGCTGTACCTCGGCGAAACTGCCGCCACCCGCGGCGATCTCGGGCGGCGCCGGCCGGATGACGAGCGCGAGCGCGACCACCAGCACGCAGGCGAGCACCGGCAGCCACACCAGGGTCTGGCCGGCGTGGCGCCGGTTGAAGAAGTGGCGCACCAGCGCGCCGATCACGAACACCGCCACCAGCACCGCCCACGCCTGGGGGTGGCCCCAGGTCATCGGGTAGTGGCCGGAGATCATCACGAAGACCACCGGCAGCGTGAGATAGTTGTTGTGCACCGAGCGCTGCTTGCCCCAGCGCCCGTACTTCGGGTCGGGCTGCTCGCCGGCCCGCATCGCCGCCACCATGCGTCGCTGCCCGGGGATGATGACCATCGCGACGTTGGCGACCATGATCGTGCCGATCATCGCCCCCACCTGGATATAGGCGCCGCGGGCCCCGAACAGCTGCGCGCACCCCCAGGCGGCCAGCGCGATCAGCCCGAGTCCGACCACTGCCAGCGCCGAGTCGTTGCGCCCCAGCGGCGAGCGGCAGAGCAGGTCGTAGGCGATCCAGCCTGCAAGCAGCAGTCCGATGCTGATCGCCACCGCGCCGCCGGCGGAGAGGTCCGCGACCGAGCGATCGACCAGCATCGTGTCCGCGTGCAGGTAGTAGGCCACCACCATCAGCGCGAACCCGCTGATCCAGGTCCAGTAGGCCTCCCACTTGAACCAGTGCAGACGCTCGGGGAGCCGGTCCGGGGCCACCAGGTACTTCTGCTTGTGGTAGAAGCCGCCGCCGTGGATCGACCAGTTCTCGCCCATCACCCCGCGCTTCGGCGGGTCGGCCGGATCGAGGCTGTTGTCCAGCGCGACGAAATAGAAGGATGTGCCGATCCAGACGATGCCGGCGATCACGTGCAGCCAGCGCAGCAGGAGGCTGGCCCAGTCGAGCAGGTAGGCGTCCAAGGGGATTTCCGTCGATCGATGCGCAACGGCAATGGTAACCGCTGCCGCGCGCGCCTGCGCCGTGTGCTGCAGCGCGGTCGGCCGCATGGTCAGCCCGGCGATCACCGGGCTGCGTCACGGCCGGCTCTTCGGGTACGCTAGGCGCACCGACACGATCCCGGACGGAAGGAGGATGCCATGCAGTCCAGTCGCAGGCTTGCCATCGGCACGCTGGTTGCGTGCGCGTTCGCAACCGCGGTACCGGTAGTCCATGCCCAGTCCGGCCCATGGCCCGCGCGGCCGCTGCGGATGATGGTGCCCTTTGTCGCCGGCGGATCGTCCGACATCGTCGGGCGCGCGGTGGCCGCGCGCATGCCCGATCTGATCGGTCAGCCGGTCGTGGTGGAGAACCGTCCTGGTGCCAACGGCGCGATCGCCGGGCAGCTGCTCGCGCGCGCCCCCGCCGACGGCTACACCTTCCTGGTCGGGTCGATCGGCGTGTTCGCGATCAACGTCGCGCTGTTCAAGGACCTGCCGTACGACCCGCTGCGCGACTACGACCTGCTGACCGTGGCGGTGCGCAACCCGAACGTGCTGATCACCAGCCAGAAGGTCGCCGCGGCGAGCGTGAAGGACCTGGTCGGCCTGTTGCAGAAGAGTCCCGGCAAGCTGACCTTCGTGTCGTCGGG
>JBIPNU010000480.1:0-2859 GCA_044370615.1 Burkholderiales bacterium | reverse complement strand
GCAGCCAGCGGCCATGCTTGCGCACATCGACAGCGCCATGCGCAGCTGCGTACCTCGCAGGCCGAGCAGTTTCGCGGCCGCCGCCGCCGCGCCGAAGATGCCGGCCACCCCGCTCGAGTGGAACGAGCGCTCGCGGTAGACGAAGGGCAGCATCCATTCCGAGATCTTGCACTCCACCTCGAAGCCGGCCATGAAGGCGGTGAAGAAGTCCGCGCCGCTGACCGCCTGGCCCTCGGCCGCGAGCCGCTGCGACACCGCGAGTGCCGCGGCCAGCGGCGGCACGGTCGGGTGGGTGAGCAGGCCGTACTGGTGGCGCGGGTCGTTGGAGACCTGGGTGTCGTCCCAGTCGTGGGCGTGGCCGGCTCCGCCGAGCACGCGGGCGGCGATCGCCGCAGGCACTCGCGTGCGACCGCGGCCGAACAGCAACGCATCGCGGCGCCCGCCCTGCTCCTCGGCCTCGTCGGCGAGCAGTTTCCAGGTGTCCTCCGCGAGGCCGGCAACCATCACGGCGAGCCCGTCGAGCACGCAGCGGCGTCCGATGCGCACGGCCTCGCGGGGGATGTCGGCGACGGTCAGCGACTCGATGAACTCGGCGGCTGCGGCGGTGGTACCGGCGGGGTAGGGTGTGCTCATGCGGGACTCCTGGGGTTCCGGGACATGTTGCGATCCTCCCCGACGGTCCGGTCCGGGAGGAGCAGGTGGAGGGGCAAGGCGGCCGGGCATGCTCCACCGGCACGCCGCGGGTCGCCCGGTGGCTGCAGCCGCGGGCGGGTCATCCGTGGCAGGGGTGTCGGCCTGCCTGGACCGGCGCAGTCGCGTACATCGTCTCCGGTCCGGGGGTGGGGTTGCCGGCGTCGCGGCATCTCCCGCGACTCGCGCTGGCGTATACCCGGAACGGATCGTCCATCGACCGGGCCTCGCGCAAGCCTTTGCAGTCGCTCAGGCACGCAGCAGCGCGCGCAGCTCGCGCACGTCGGCCGTCCGCTCGATGGCCCAGACGGCATCGATCAGCGCACGGGCCCGCCGCGGGCCCAGCACCGGTCCGAGCAGGTCCAGGCACTTGGTCTCCACCTCGGCGCGATTCATCGGGTTCTGCCACGTCCCCTTCACCACTTCGGTGTGATGACGAAGCATGCGGCCGCCAGTCAGCTGCAGCGTCACGATCGCCTGGCGGCCGCCCGCGGCGGTGAGTTCGGCCGAGGGGCGCAGTTCGATCCGTCGACGCAGCGCCCGGACCTTCGGGTCGCTCATGCGCGCGAGGTCGTGCGTGCTGGCGAAGGTCACCGTGCCGTCGATCAGCATCAGCGCGACCAGGTGCTGCAGGCAGATGTCCGGCATGTCGCGCTCGTTGACCACGGCCGCCTCGTGATCCTGGATCTCGACGATTACCCGCTCGACCTCGCCGGCGCGGATCGGGTGTCCGGCGAGCAGCGCCTCGGTCGAGTCGAGTGCGGCCTGGATCGGCGAGCCGACCGACCACTTCTTGATGTTGGCCTGCATGATTTCATAGCGACTGCCCAGCGCCTCGACGATGCGCTCCGGTCGTACGTGTGGCGAGGAATAGGCGACGAAGAAGTTGCGTTCGCCGGCGAACACGTCCTGCACGCCGGTGAACCCGTGGGCGACCATCGACGCGCAGGCGGCGCCCTGACTCGCGGGCATGCCGCCGAAATCGAAGGCCTTCTCGACGTGGTCGGGGTCGCGCATCCACGTCGAGATGCCCGAGGCGAGCTGCGCGGCGTAGGCGAGCGCCGAGCGCACCTGGCGCGCGTCGAGGCCAGCCATCGCGCAGGCGGCAGCGGTTGCGCCGAAGTGCGCGCCGAAGCTGTGCGTGGAGTGGCCGGCCAGGTGGAAATGCATCGCGCCCAGTGCGAAGTTCGCCCGGGCACCGATGTCGTAGCCGAGTGCCACCGCACGTAGCAGTGCGCGCCCGCTGCGGCCCTCGCGCTCGCCGATGGCCAGCGCCGCGGGCACGACCGCGCAGCCCGGGTGATGGAAGGAGGCCTGGTGAGAGTCGTCCGTCTCGTCGGCGTGCGCGAGCATGCCGCCGGCGAGCGCCGCGTTCACCGCGGTGGTGAGCAGCTTCGTGCCCGGCACGCACGCCTCCCGCGTGCCGCCCTGGCCTCGCACATAGTCGACGGCCATGCGACCGGGCGCCAGGCGCGAGCCGGAGATCATGGCCGCCAGCGTGTCGAGGAGGTGGTGACGGGTCTTCTCCGCCACGTCGGCCGGAAGCGCGCGTCGGGTCGCGCGGGCGATGTAGTTCGACAATGCCTCGGTCAGGGGGCTCACCGTGACGGGGGCGGCGGCGCGGCGGCGCGCAGTCGGGGTCTTCGCGGACATCGGGGTCTCCTGCCAGTGGCGGCGCGCGAGCTTACTCCGCCTTCGCGCCAGCCGCCTTCACCACCGTGCCCCAGCGGGCGATCTCGGCGGCGACGAAGCGCGCGAAGGCCTCCGGCGTGTCGCCCGCTGGCGTCGCGCCGAGCGACTGCAGGCGCTCGGACAGGTCGCTCGAGGCGAGCAGCTCGCGCGTGACGAGGCTCAGACGGTCCACGTGAGGACGCGGCGTGCCGCGGGGGGCGAGGATGCCGGTCCACAGCGTGAGTTCGAACCCCGGTAACCCGGCCTCGGCGATGGTCGGCAGGTCGGGCATGACCTTCGAGCGCCGTGCCGAGGTCAGTGCGATCGGGCGCAGGCGCCCGGCGCGGATGTGCGGCAGCGCGGTGGGCATCGGTTCGAAGTCCAGTTCGATCAGGCCGCTGATGGTGTCGGCGAGCACCTGCCCGGCGGCCTTGTAGGGGACATGGACCAGGTCGACCTTCGCCAGGGTGGCGAAGAGTTGGCCGGCGAGGTGCTGCG
>JBIPNU010000333.1:0-3935 GCA_044370615.1 Burkholderiales bacterium | reverse complement strand
AACATGCCGGGCGCGGCGGGCATCCTGGGCGCGGAGCGCGCGGCCCGTGCGCCCGCCGATGGCTACACCATCTTCGGCAGCAACGACGGCACCTTGTACATGACGCCGCACCTGCGCAAGAAGGTCAACTACGACCCGGTGGACGGTTTCGAACCGGTGAGCCTGATCGCCAACATCACCTGGGTGCTGATCGCCAACCCGAGCCTGCCGGTGAAGTCGGTGAAGGAACTGCTCGCGCTCGCGCGCGCCAACCCGGGCAAGATCGACTACGCCTCGGGTGGCGTGGGTTCGCCCCAGCACATCGCGATGGAACTGTTCGCCGCGCGCGCCGGCGTGCGCCTCAATCACGTGCCCTACAAGGGCGCGACTGGCGCGGCCCAGGACGTGGTGAGCGGACACGTGCCCGTGATGTTCACCGCGCTGTCGATCGTGCTCTCGCAGATCCAGGCCGGCAAGGTGCGCGCGCTGGCCGTGGGCGGATCGCGCCGCTTCCCGCAGGTGCCCGACGTGCCCACGGTGGCCGAATCGGGCCTGCCGGACTTCCAGTTCACCACCTGGGCCGGCCTGTTCATGCCCCGCGGGACGCCGAGGCCGATCGTCGACCGGCTGCACGCCGAGGCCACCCGTGCGCTCGCCGACACCGACGTGCGCGAGAAGCTGCTCGCACTGGGTCTGGAGCCGGTGGGTTCCTCGCCCGAGGAACTGCGCCGCCTCACCCGCGAGGGTTTCGAACGCATGGGCCAGGTGATCCGCAAGGCGGGCATCCAGCCCGAGTGATCGAGCGCACGACGCCTGCAGCCCCGGCGTGGCGTCGGCAGCCTTCCCGCCCGGGCCTGCCGTCTTCAGCGCGCACGCTCCCGCGCGCGCTTCGCGCTCTTCGCGCCCGCCCCGCTCCCGCGTCCTGCCCCCTCCCGCAACGCATCTCCCCTTCGACTCGCATCTCACGCCCCTCGGCCTCGAGGCCCCGGGCGGGGACTCGAGCCACCGGCGCGGGCCCGCGCCCGTCGACCGGCCAGGCGACATCGCCAGCCGCCCCGCCGCCGACCGGCCCCGCAACCTTTCCTGACCGATGGAGCGCGCGATGACCCGCCTCTCCCAGGTTCGCGCGCACCCGCTGTCGGTGGCGCTTGCCGAACCGCTCTTCACCGCCCACGAGTGCCACACCCACGCGCACCTGATCGTCGTCGAGGTGCGCACCAGCGACGGGCTGGTGGGCACCGGCGAGGTCCACGCCGGCCCCATGCCCGTGGTCTGCGAGTGGATCGAACGCCTCGGCGCCCTGCTCGAGGGCCATGACGCGCTCGACTCCACCGGCGCCTGGGAGCGACTGGTCGCGCTCACCTCGCCGCGCCCCGGCGGCATGTTCGCCGATGACGGGTTGCCGCGTCCGATCGCGCGCGCGGCGCGCAGCGCCGTGATGGCCGCGATCGGCGGCATCGACCTCGCCCTCTGGGACATCCGGGGCAAGGCCGCGGGGCTGCCGGTGTGGCGGCTGCTGGGCGGCAACGACCAGCCGATCGACAGCTACGCCACCGGGGGGTTCTACCGGAAGGGCGCGCCGCTGGATGCGTGCGCGCACGAGCTCGCCGCCTTCGTGGACGCCGGCTTTCGCGCGGTCAAGCTCAAGACCGGCGGCCTGTCGATCGCCGAGGAGGTGGTCCGGGTACGCGAGACGCGCGCGGCGATCGGTCCGGACATCCCGCTGATGCTCGACATGAACGCGGCCTACGACCTTTCCGCCTGCATCGAGTTCTCGCGCGCGGTCGAGCCCTTCGACATCTACTGGCTGGAGGAGCCGCTGCACTGGTACCTCACGCCGGCGGACTTCGCCCGGCTCGCGCGGGCCACGCCCATCCCGCTGGGCCACGGCGAGCGCGAACTCACCCGGCACGCGGTGCGCGACTTCATCATCGAGGGCGGCATCCGCTACGTGCAGTTCGATGCCACCCGCGCCGGCGGCCTCACCGAGGCGCTGCGCATCGCGCATCTTGCCGAGCAGCACGGCGTGGCGATCGCCCCGCACCTCGCCCCGGAGATCCACGCCCACCTGGTGGCCGCGTTCCGCCACGCCGCCTACGGCGTGGAGACGATGGGGGGCGCCGACCGCAATCCGCTCTCCTGGGGCCTCTACGGGGAACGCCTGCCGCTGGTCGACGGCCGGGTGCGACCGCCCTCGGGTCCGGGCTTTGGAGCCGAGGTCGACTGGTCCTTCGTCGAACGGAACCGCGCCTGAAGCGCGCGCACGGTCGCATCGCGCGTCTCGAGCGAGTTCGCGCGCGCGATGCGCTCGGCACGGGCACCCTGCCCGGCCGCCACCGCCTCGAGCAACGCAGCCCAGGCGCGTGCCGAGGCGATGCGTCGAGCGCGACCGGTCATCGCCAGCCGGGTGTAGCGGGCGGTCTGCAGCGACAGCGACTCCAGCATCCCGCGCAGCCAGGGGTTGGCGACCGATTCGGTGAACGCGCGGTTCACCGCGAGCGCTGCCTCGGCGTAGGCGGCCCCGTCCGGCGCCGATGCGAGCGCGGCCAGCCGCTCGACCTGCGGCGCGAGCCGGCACGCGAAGACCGCGCGTTGGCCGTCGCCGGCGATCCAGCGCGCGCGCAGTCCCACCAGCGCCGCCCGCACCTCGTAGAGTTCGGTGACCTCGCGCACCGACAGTTCGCGCACGCGAGCGCCGCGATAGGGCGCGATCTCCACCAGCCCGGATCGTTCGAGCATGCGCAGCGCTTCGCGCACCGGCGCATGGCTCACCCCGAACTCGCTTGCCACCGCGGTCTCGGTGATGCGCTCGCCCGGCGCGTACCGTCCGCCGACGATGCGCTGCGCGAGCGCCTGCATCACCCGGGCTGGCTCGCGGGCCGCCGCGGCGATCTCGTCGCCTGTCCGTGCGCGGGCGGAGGCGGCGCGCGGCCTCCGCGCAACGCCTGCGCCGCGCGTTGGCGCGCGGCCTCCGGGGACTCGGGCTCTCGAAACGGTCATCTCGGCAGCTGGCGGGGCAGACAACCGGTCAAGGGTAGCCGAAAGCCGCGGCGACACCCGACGTGCGCGATCACGAGCCCGCCTCGCGCGCAGGCCTCTCGCGATCGCCGGGCGCGGGTCCGCATCGCGCTCGCCCGCGCGCGGCCGCTGGCCGGCGCCGGAGTCGAGGCTGGTGCCTCGGGGCCGAGGCCGGGCCGGGGGCCTCGGGCACGGATCGAGGCGCGCGGGACCGCGGACGATGCAGCCCCGACCGATCGAGCCCCGGTTGCCCGGGTGCACGGCAGGCCACGCGCGAGCCGGCGATCGGCCGCGCGCAGCGCCCACCGGACTCGGGGCTCGATCCCCGGGCCCGGGATCCGATTGACGAACCCGGGATTCGCCCCCGAACCCGGCGCTCGATCCCGGGACTCCGTACCCGATCCCCGAAATCCGTACCCGATCGCCGGACACGCAACCCGATCCTCGGCGAGGGTGGGGCCCGGTCGCCGGCGAACCTCGGCGGGCTCCACCGTGACCTGGCATCGGCGTCGTGCCGTCCCCGAGCAGCGCTGCTCGCCGGTTGCGGATTATCGATAATCCACCGTAGACTGCTGGTCGGACAGCGCGCCGCGTCCCGGCCCCGGGACACGCGCGAACTCCACCCAGGGAGCCCCCATGGACCAGCAGGCCGTCCCCTCGACCTCCGCCGCCGCCGCGCCGATCACCGTCACCCCGCTCGCACGCGGCATCGCGGCCGACATCTCCGGCGTGGACCTCTCGCAGCCGCTGCACCCGGACACCATCGCGGCGATCCGCGAGGCCTGGCTCACCCACATGGTCGTCCGCTTCCGCGGCCAGCAGCTCTCCCGCGATCAGCTACTCGCCTTCAGCCGCCACTTCGGCAAGCTCGACCGCGCGCCGATCAACACCCGCGGGCGCAACTGGATCGACGGCTATCCCGAACTCGCCGTGATGTC
>JBIPNU010000331.1:0-3952 GCA_044370615.1 Burkholderiales bacterium | reverse complement strand
GTGGATGAAGCCGTGCAGCTCGCGCAGCACGTCGTTCGGGATGTGCCGCGTCGTCCGCGTCTCGCCGTAGAGGAAGATCGGGATGTCGGCGTTGCGGAAGCGGATCTCGCGGATGAAATGGCGCAGGTTCAGCACCGCCGGGTCGAGTTCGGGACCCGGCGTGAATTCCTCGTCGTCGATCGACAGGATGAAGGCCGAGGCCCTCGACTGCTGCTGCGCGAACGAGGACAGGTCGCCGTAACTGGTGGCCGGCAGCACCTCGAAGCCCTCGTCCTCGATCGCCTTCGCGAGCGCGCGGATGCCGAGCCCGGAGGCGTTCTCGGACCGGAAGTCCTCGTCGATGATCACGACCGGGAAGCGGAATTTCATCGCCTTGTCCTCGCTGCCGGCCGCAGGCCTGGCGCTAGATGCGGGGCAGCACCACCCCGGACTGCCCCTGGTACTTGCCGCCGCGGTCGCGGTAGGAGACCTCGCACACGTCGTCGGGCGCGCTCTCGAAGAAGATCATCTGCGCGACGCCCTCGTTCGCGTAGATCTTCGCCGGCAGGGGCGTCGTGTTCGAGAACTCGAGCGTCACGTGGCCCTCCCACTCGGGCTCGAGCGGGGTCACGTTGACGATGATGCCGCAGCGCGCGTAGGTGGACTTGCCGAGGCAGACGGTCAGCACGTTGCGCGGGATGCGGAAGCGCTCGACGGTGCGGGCAAGCGCGAACGAGTTGGGCGGGATGATGCAGACGTCGGACTTCAGGTCGACGAAGGAGTCCGGGTCGAAGTTCTTCGGATCGACGATCGTCGTGTTCAGGTTGGTGAACAGCTTGAACTCGTCCGAGCAGCGCACGTCGTAGCCGTAGCTCGACGTGCCGTAGGACACGATGCGCCGCCCGTCGACCTGCTTGACCTGGCCCGGCTCGAACGGGTCGATCATCCCGTGCTCCAGCGCCATGCGCCGGATCCAGCGGTCGGACTTGATGCTCATCTCGATCTCCGTGGCGGGGCAGGACGCTGCCGCGAGCCAGTGCCGCGCGCGGCCGCGGGATCGCCCGCGGCGGATGGTAAGCGAGCCCGGGGGACGGGGCAATGACGACCGCGTCCGGTCAGGTGCCCTTGATCACGATCTTCGGGAAGGCCGCGCTGTGGTCCTGCTGGAGGTCGGCGATGCGCACGGCAACCTTGCGTGCGATCGCCCGATAGACCTGCGCGAGGCGCCCGTCCGGATCGGCGACGACCGTGGGACGGCCGGAGTCTGCCTCCTGGCGGATGCGGATGTCCAGCGGCAGGCTGCCCAGCAGGTCGACGTCGTAGTCGGTCGCCATGCGCTCCCCGCCCCCGGCCCCGAACACGTGCTCCTCGTGCCCGCACTGCGAGCAGACGTGCGTGCTCATGTTCTCGACGATGCCCAGGATGGGGATGTTGACCTTGCGGAACATCTGCAGCCCGCGCCGCGCGTCGAGCAGCGCGATGTCCTGCGGCGTGGTGACGATCACCGCGCCGGTCACCGGGACCTGCTGCGCCAGGGTCAACTGGATGTCGCCGGTGCCCGGGGGAAGGTCGATCACCAAATAGTCGAGGTCGCGCCAGCGCGTCTCGTTGAGCAGCTGCTGCAGGGCCTGGGTGACCATCGGGCCGCGCCAGACCATCGGCGTCTCCGGGTCGATCAGCAGCCCGATCGACATCGCCTGCAGGCCGTGACCTTCCATCGGCTCGATCGACTTGCCGTCGGTGGATTCGGGCTTGCCCGAGATGCCCAGCATCGTGGGCTGCGACGGTCCGTAGATGTCGGCATCGAGGATGCCCACCGTCGCACCCTCGGCGGCGAGCGCAAGGGCGAGGTTGACCGCGGTGGTGGACTTGCCCACCCCGCCCTTGCCCGAGGCCACCGCGATGATGTTCTTCACCCCGGGCACCCGCTTCACGCCGCGCTGCACCGCGTGGGCGACGATGCGACTGTCCACGCTGACGGCCACCTCGCCGACCCCGGGCAGTGCCCGCAGGGCGGCCTGCACCTGGTCGCGCACGACATCCCGGACGCCGCGTCCCGGATAGCCGAGGGCGATCTCGACGCCGACCGCGTCGCCCTCCACGCGCACCGCGCGCACCGCCTTCGCGGTCACGTAGTCCTTGCCGGTGACCGGATCGGCCAGTCCGGCCAGCGCTGTGCGCACCGCTTCTTCAGTGATCGCCATGTCAGGTCTCGCCAACTGGGCCGCAGGGCCCCGGATGATACCTGCGGCGCCCGACGGCCGAGGCCCCGCCGCCCGGTGTCCCCGGGCCGGCGGATCCGGGCCGCGCGACACCGTCTGCTAGACTCCGGATGATCATGACTGCCCCCGAGTCCCGCGCCTCCGAGCCCGCTCGCCGCCGCCTGCTGGTCACCTCGGCGCTGCCCTACGCCAACGGCAGCATCCACCTCGGTCACCTGGTGGAATACGTGCAGACCGACATCTGGGTGCGCTTCCAGCGCATGCGCGGCCACGAGGTGCACTACGTGGGCGCCGACGACACTCATGGCACGCCGGTGATGCTGCGCGCCGAGGCGGAGGGCATCGGTCCCGAGCAGCTGGTCGATCGGGTATGGCGCGAGCACACCCGCGACTTCGACGATTTCCGGGTCGGCTTCGACCACTACCACTCGACCCATGCGCCAGGCAACCGCGCGCTGTGCGAAGACATCTACCGGCGGCTCGACGCCGCCGGGCTGATCGCGCAGCGCCCGGTCGAGCAGTTCTACGACCCGGTGCGCGGCATCTTCCTGCCCGATCGCTACATCCGCGGCCACTGCCCCCGCTGCAAGGCGCCTGACCAGTATGGCGACTCCTGCGAGGCCTGCGGCGCCACGTACGCGCCGACCGACCTGGTCGAGCCGCGCTCGACCCTCACCGGCGCCACCCCCGAGCGGCGCAGTTCCGAGCACCACTTCTTCCGGCTGTCCGACCCGCGCTGCGAGGCCTTCCTGCGGGAGTTCACCCAGTCCGGGGGGCGGCTGCAGCCCGAGGCGGCCAACAAGATGCGCGAGTGGCTGGGCGAACCGGGCTCGGCGCGGCTGGCCGACTGGGACATCTCGCGCGACGCGCCCTACTTCGGCTTCCCGATCCCCGGCACCGACGGCGCGAAGTTCTTCTACGTCTGGCTCGACGCGCCGGTCGGCTACTTCGCGAGCTTCCTCGCCCACGCCGAGCGCCGGGCGGCGGCCGGGCATCCGATCGACACCGACGCCTTCCTGCGCCCGGGCGCGGACACGGAGCTGGTGCATTTCATCGGCAAGGACATCCTGTACTTCCACGCGCTGTTCTGGCCGGCGATGCTGCGCTACGCCGGGTATCGCACGCCCACCCGCATCCACGCCCACGGCTTCCTCACCGTCAACGGCGAGAAGATGTCGAAGTCGCGCGGCACCTTCATCACCGCCCGCAGCTACCTCGACCAGGGCCTGGACCCGCACTGGCTGCGCTACTACTACGCCGCCAAGCTCAACGCGACGCTCGAGGACATCGACCTCAACCTCGAGGACTTCTGCGCGCGCGTGAACAGCGACCTCGTCGGCAAGTACGTGAACATCGCCAGCCGCTGCGCCGGTTTCATCGGCCGGCGCTTCGACGGGCGGCTGGGCACCCTGCCGGCCGCGGGTGCCGAGGCCGCGCTGCTGGCGTCGGTGCGCGCCGCCGGCGATTCGATCGCGGCGCACTACGACGCGCGCGAGTTCGGCCGCGCGATGCGCGAGATCATGCACCTGGCCGACCTCGCCAACCAGTACGTGGACCGCGAGAAGCCCTGGGATCTCGCCCGCGCACCGGACAGCGACGAGCGGCTGCAGTGCGTGTGCACCACCGCGCTCGAACTCTTCCGCCTGCTCACCCTGTATCTCAAGCCGGTGCTGCCCGGGCTCGCCGCGGACGTCGAGTCCTTCCTCGACATCCCGCCGCTGGGCTGGACCGACACCGCCCGGCCGCTGCCG
>JBIPNU010000329.1:0-3958 GCA_044370615.1 Burkholderiales bacterium | reverse complement strand
GCGGTGCGCCCGGCCGGAACGGTCAGGCGGGTGCGTCGGCGAGGTCCAGCCGGTGCTCGATCCGGTCGAGTCGCTGCTCGACCCGATCCAGTCGTGCGCCCATGTGGGCCATGTCGCCGTGCAGCGAGGCGACACCGTGCTCGACCGAGGACATGCGGGTGGTGAGCATGTCGAGTCGCTCGTGGGTGGAGCGGACGTCGGCGCGGATCGCGCGCAGGTGTTCGAGCACGAGGTCGGTCATGACGGGGGACAGCTCGGTCATCGTGGGGCCTCGGAGTCTGCGCGTGGGCGACTGACGCAGCGACGCTTCAAAAGAGCGCAATCGACAGCATACCGCGACCCCATGGGGCCGACCCTGCCGGTGTCGTTCGTGCCTCGCCCGTCCGGCGTGTCCGCAGCGCGCCCGGATCCGGCGAGCGGGAATCCGGTGCCGTCCGGGCCGCGGCGCCTGCGGCGCGCCCGGCCGGAACGGTCAGGCGGGTGCGTCGGCGAGGTCCAGCCGGTGCTCGATCCGGTCGAGTCGCTGCTCGACGCGATCCAGTCGGCCGCCGATGTGGGCCATGTCCACGCGAAGCGCGGCCATGTCGCCGTGCAGCGAGGCGACACCGTGCTCGAGCGAGGACATGCGGGTGGTGAGCATGTCGAGCCGCTCGTGGGTGGAGCGGACGTCGGCGCGGATCGCGCGCAGGTGTTCGAGCACGAGGTCGGTCATGGCGGGGGACAACTCGGTCATCGTGGGGCCTCGGAGTCTGCGCGTGGGCGACTGACGCAGCGACTCTGCAAAAGAGCGCAATTGACAGCATACCGCGACCGTGCAGGGGCGACGATGCCGGTGTCTCCCGAGGTCTGCTCGTCTGGCGTGTCCGGATACGCCCGGATGCGGCGAGCGGGAACCCGGTGCCGTCCGGGCCGCGGCGCCTGCGGTGCGCCCGGCCGGAACGGTCAGGCGGGCGCGTCGGCGAGGTCCAGCCGGCGCTCGATCCGGTCGAGGCGTTGCTCGACGCGATCCAGTCGGCCGCCCATGTGGGCCATGTCCATGCGAAGCGCGGCCATGTCCATGCGCACGGCGGCGATGTCACCATGCAGCGAGGCGACGCCGTGCTCGACCGAGGACACGCGTGTGGTGAGCGCATCGAGCCGCTCGTGGGTGGAGCGGACGTCGGCGCGGATCGCGCGCAGGTGTTCGAGCACGAGGTCGGTCATGGCGGGGGACAGCTCGGTCATCGCGGGGCCTCGAAGTCTGCGCGCGGGTGACTGACGCGGCGACGGTGGGAAACAACCCGATCAGCAGCATACCGCGTTCCCGCATCGTCGCCCTCCGACGAGACGACCTCCGCCACGACCCCTGCCGGGCCTCGATACAGCCTGCTGCATCCCGCAACAGCCCCGGGACAGCCTCTCGCCCCGGCCCTGGAAGAACCCCTCGAAGCTGCCACCCGATACGACCGACAAGACGGCCGAACACGTACCCGACGGCGCGGGCGACGGTCCGGCCGCGCGCCGTGGCCGACGATGCGCCCGAAAGACCTGCGCGCTGCGCAAGGTCGATCCGTTTCCGCCGACCGGACGTGACCGCCGGGATACGCCACACGCATCAGCGCGCGACGCCGGCCCCGATCATTCCAGCACCTTCCAGTCGGCGACCCGGTCGGGCGAGGGCGCGACCTCGCCCCGTTCGACGCGGCGCACGAGCTCGACCAGTCGCGCATTGACCGGCGCGGCCACGCCGACCTTCGCGCCCTCGGCCACGATCAGGCCATTCAGGTAGTCGATCTCCGTGCGTCGGCCCTTGCGCATGTCCTGGCCCATCGACGGGCGCTGCTCGCCGCCGCGATGCTGCGCGAGGCGGATCAGCACGTCCTCGATCTCGGCGAGCGCGTCGGTCGAGCCCTCGCCGGCGCGCGCGAGCGTCTCCGGCTCGAGGCCCTGCTGCCCCATGATCGCGTAGCCCAGCGCCTGGCCGACGCGCACCGCCTCGGCGCCCAGCGCGATCGAGATGCGCCGGGTGGGTCGCGCGAGGTCGCGCTCGTTGCCGGTCATGCCGGTGGCGGCCGACAGGCCGTTGCGCATCACGTTGATGATCAGCTTCGACCAGCGCTCGCCCCAGAGGTTGGTGGTGACCTTCGCACTGTCGGCCGCGCGCAGCAGCGCGGCCACCTGCTCGGCGCGCGGGGTGATGCGCCCGTGCACCTCGCCCACGCGATAGACCGTGTGCTGCTCCCCGCCCATCGGGATGTTGCGCTGGACGTGGCCGGGCCGGTCGAGTTCGGCGGCGAGCAGCGATACCGCGCAGCCCAGGGTGCGGCCCCAGCCGACCACGCTCGCCAGGCGTTCCTCGTTGATCGAGTTCTGCAGCGACACGCAGAAGCCGCCGGGGGCGAGATAGGGCCGGACCAGGTGCGCGGCCCACTCGGTGTCGTAGGACTTGACCGCGATGAACGCGATGTCCACCGGGCGCTCGCGTGCGAGGCGCTGCACGTCGCACACGTGCAGGATCGGAACGTCGACGGTGACCGACTCCGCGGGCGTCATGCCGTCGATCGACAGTCCGCGCGCGCGGACGGTCTCCACGTGCTCGGGCCAGGCGTCGATCAGGGTCACGTCGTGGCCGGCGCGGCGCATCAGCGCCCCCGCGTAGCCGCCGATCGCGCCGGCGCCCACGAACACGATCCGTGGCGGGTGGGGGTTCATGCAGAGCGTTCTCCTGGATGCGGACATCAGCCGCGAGTGATTGGGCTGACGGCGTGGGGCAGGGTACCATCGCGACTCGGCGATGGTTTCGAGCATGTGCGTTCGGGCGCCGGATCCGACGTGCCCCATGGCCTCGTCACCCAACCCCACGGCCGTGTCGCGCTCGGGGGTGGATTGTCGTATCAGGCGTTCCGGTACTGATCCTCTGGTCGACGGACCAGTCGCCGACTCATCGAATCAACACCTGCCCCGATGGATCCACTGGACGTTCGATCGCCCCGACTCCGCCCTCTTTTTCGCTGATCTGCCCTTCCTTCCGGTCGTCCCGGCAACCGACATCTTGCCCAAGGCTTCTGCCTTTCGGTGCCGACCGGTCAACCGGCCTGTTGCACACCGGACATCGCTCTGCCGCCGTGACCGATCCCCACGTCCTGCTGCCGCTGATTGAACTGGCCGAGGCTGCCGAGGGCGCGGGAGATCGCGAGCGCGCAACCGCGACCTGGCGTGATCTGTGTGCGTCGGCGCCCCGGGATGCCTGGCTTGCGCTGCGGCTGGGGCTCGCCGAGTATGCATCGGGAGATCTCGCCGCCGCGGAGGTGGCCCTCGCCCGCGCGGCAAGGCTCGACCGGCGCAATGTGTCGCCGCTGGTCAATCTCGGGCTGGTGCAGAACACCGCCGGTCGCCATGTGCAGGCGGTCGCCACGCTGCGCCGGGCCGTGGCGCTCGCACCGCAACTCCCGGATGCTCACCTGAACCTGGCGCTTGCGCTGTCGGGTGCAGGCGAGCATCGTGCTGCGGTCGAGAGTGTGCGACGCGCTTGCGCGCTTGCGCCCTCCGACCCGGAGATCCACGGGATGCGTGGAAACGTGCTCTACGCTGCCGGCGATGTGCCGGGGGCGGAAGGCGCATGGCGTGAGGCGCTGGCGCTGGGCGGTGCGGCGTCGCGCCTGCAGCACAATCTCGCGACGTCCGCGCTTGCCCAGGACCGTCTTGAGGATGCGCTGGCCTGTTATCGCGAGGCGCTCGCTGCCGATCCTGCCTGTGCGCCGACCCGGGTGAACCTTGGTAATGCGTTGCAGCGCCTGCACGACCTTGATGCAGCCGAGGCCGAGTTTGCGCGGGCTGCCGATCAGGGGGATGAATGGCCGGGCCCCGCGCTGGAGGCGAAATACAATCTTGCCGACCTGTGGCGCATGACCGGACGACTCACCGAGGCAATCGACGCCTACCGTGAAGTACTGAGGCTGAAGCCCGACCACGCAGGGGC
>JBIPNU010000328.1:0-3965 GCA_044370615.1 Burkholderiales bacterium | reverse complement strand
CGGCGATCTCGCGCAGTGGCCGGCAGGCCTCGTCGATCTCCGAGATGTGGCCGCCGCGGTTGAGCGCGGACATCACGGCGAGGCTCCAGGTGTAGTTGTTGGGGAAGTATTCGAACATCGTCGGGCTCCGGTCGCTGCGTGGGGGTGATGGCACCGGCGGCAGCGCCGCGATCGATGCGGGTGCGATGCGTGACTCGACCGCCGCGGGCGGGCGCTACTGCGGCTGGATTCCCGCTTGCCTGGCGATGCGCTGCTGGAGTGCGAGGTCGTCGGCGAGGAAGCGGGCAAAGGCCTCCGGCGTGGTGCCTTCGGCCACCAGGCCGAGTTCCTCGAGGCGTGGCCCCAGCGCCGCCGACTTCACGGCTCGCTGCACTTCAGTGCTCATGCGGGTGACGCGCGCTGCAGGTGTACGGGCCGGAAACCACATGCCGTACCAGCCGGTCATTTCGAAGTCGGCGTAGCCGAGTTCGCGGAAGGTGGGGATGTCCGGCAGCACGGGTGCGCGGCGGCCGCCGGTGAGCGCGAGGGCACGGACCTTGCCTTCGCGGATGTACGGCTGCACGGCCACCGTGGAGATGAAGGTCATGTCCACCTGGCGCGAGAGCACCGCGGTCAGCGCAGGTGCCGAACCCTGGAACGGCACGTGCGTGAGCGGCGTGTTCGTTGCGGTGCGCATCAACTCGCCCACCACGTGGGTCATGTTGCCGTAGCCGCTGGACGCGTAGGTGAGGGGGGCGTTGCGGTTGCGCGCGGCGGCGAGCAGCTCCTTGACGCTCGCGGGGTTGCCCGGATGCGTGGCGAGCACGAGGCCGAAGGACTGGGCGATCAGGCTGATCGGCGCGAAGTCGGCGGCCGTGTAGGACAGCTTTCGCACCATCACCAGGTTGCCGGTGAAGGAACCCGTGGCCAACAGCATCACATGCCCATCGGCGGGGGCCTTGGCGACGATCTGCGTGCCGACGATGCCGTTGGCGCCGGGCCGGTTGTCGGTGACGACCGGCTGTCCCAGACCGCTCGAGAGCGACTCGCCCATCACCCGCGCCATGATGTCGAGCGTGCTCCCGGCCGTGAAGGGCACGACCAGCCGGATCGGGCGCGAGGGGTAACCGGCATCGGAGGCAGCCTTCGGCTGCGCCAGGGCAGGGTTGGCCGCCGCGGTCAGCATGAACACGCTGATCGGCAGCAAGAGGCGGGTACGCGCCATCGGGACAGTCCTCCTCGGGTCGATGCGCACGACGGGTGATGCGCATGTCGTGGCCCCGGTGCTGGAACGCCCGGCGTCGGTTGGCGATCTGACCACCGTCGCATTACACCAGCGCGGCGTGCACGGTTCAAGCGCCCGCGCTCGCGGGCGCGGAGCCGGCTACGCGGCGGACGCGGAGGAATGCTCGAGCAACCGTGCCGGGCGATCGGCGCGATGGCTGAGGGACAGCACTCGCGTGCGTCCGCGCGTGCCGGGCGCCGCCGACCAGAGTTCAAGATCGAGGTCCAGTCCGTAGCGTGAGGTTCTCGCGACGGCCCAGGGACGCGGCGGAAATGCGCGCGCGCGCTGCAGGGCGGCCAGTGCGTCGGCGATGGCCAGTTCGTGGGCGTCGAGCTGCCCGCCGGGGGAGAGTCGTCCGACCACGCAGGCGGGCAGCCGCAGCAGCGGGTGGCGTTCGCGCAGCACGGCCGGCTGCGCGGACGCGGGGTCGAGCAAACGGGGAAGCAGCTGCATCACGGTCTCGAGCCGGCCGGCGAAGCGCCGGCGCTCGGCGAGCGGTGCCGGGGCCCGGGCGCGCAAGCGGCCGCAGGCGAGCGAGGCGCCGGTCGCGGCGCGGGTCGAGGGGATCGGGAACAGGCGATGTTCGGGTGCACCCATGCGGGACTCCATGTGCGGGATCGGAACGGGCCGAAGCGCGGGTCGGTGGCGGGGCAAGGAGCCCTGCCGCATCCAAGCATCCGCGGGTGCCGGCTCATGACGTGAGGCAGGCGCCTCGACCCGGCGAAGGCCGCCAGGCGGGCGGTACCGGCGAACGCCGGGCACCCGGCGTGGAGCGGGCGTGTGCCCGCGCGGCCCGTGTGCGGCCGGATCCGCCTCAGCCGTACAGCCGCGAGGCCTCGCGAAGCCGGGCGGCCACCGTCTGGCGCAGGTCCGCGGGCTCCAGCACCTCGACATCCGGTCCGTAGCGCAGGATGTCCATCACGAGTTCCGGATCGTTCGAATAGGGAACCTCGAGCAGCCAGCTCCCGTCGGCCTCGCGCACCCCGCGCTGCTGCGGATGCCAGGTCTCCTGTGCCACCCAGCGCGCGCGCTGCGGGCTGAAGCGCAGTCGCGCGATGCGGGTGGCTTCCCCGGAGAAGATGCCGTACCCCGAGCCGAGCACGCGATCGAGCTCGCGTTCGGCGACATCCTTCGCCCGCACGTCGGTTCGCTGCACCGCGTCCATAGCGTCGAGCGCGAAACTGCGCAGGCCTTCTCGCAGGTGGCACCACGCGTCGAGGTACCAGTTGTCGCGGTAGTGCACCAGGCGCTGGGGAGACACCCTGCGCTGCGTCCGCTCGCCGCTGCCGCGCGCCACGTAGCCGATCTGCAGCTGTCGACGGTCCAGCAGGCCCGCCGAGACCGTCTGGAAGTGTTCGCTGTCGGCGCGACGCGCGCCCATGGTGAGCACCCGAACCCTGTGGATGACCTCCTGCGTCGAGTGTCCGCTGCGCGCGAGGAGGCGGTCGAGCAGTTGTGCGAGCGGACCGGTCTGCGAACCCAGCAGCCCCGGCTGCAACTCGGCCACCAGCCGCTGCATCGTCAGGAGGGCGAGCAGTTCATGCTCGTTCACCCAGAGGCCCGGCAACTCGAAGCGCGGACCGACGCCGTCGTTGGCGAGCAGGCGATACACCCCCTCGTCACGGTCCCATTCGATGCGCGCGTTGAGGCGATCGCGCAGGTAGAGAAGGTCGCGGTTGACGGTGGCGCGCGAGCGCTCGACCGCCGCGATGAGCTGGGTCATCGAGGCGCCCTGCGGCCGCTCCAGCAGCCGTGCGATCTTGCGAACGCGCTCCGGTTGGTCCATCGATCGGCTCGACGCGTGGGAGCGGGGATCGTTGCCGCTGCGCGCGCGGGCGTCAAGTACCCCGGCCGTCGCACGGCGGGCGATCGCACCTCCCGCGTGCCTGGCGGGCAGGGTCGGCAGCGGTCGCTGCCGGCAGGACCGCAGCCCCCGGGCCTGCGCGCATCCGACGACCGCCCCGGGCGACGGCGTTGCCCGAACGCCGTACCGCTGCCCGGCGCGCAGCCCGGGCATCCTGCCGGTCGAGGGCGGTCAGCCCGGCACGAAGGCAGGCAGCACGCGCCCGACGCAGTCCCCGAAGCCCAGGGTTGCGTATCCGTCGCGGCGGGCCACGGCGCGCAACGTGACTTCGTCGCCGTCCTGCAGCCAGGTGCGACGCTCGCCGGAGGGCAGTTCGAGTTCGGTCCGACCGTCGTCGGAGAGTTCGGCGAGGCTGCCGAAGCCGGAGCGCTCGGGGGCGGAGATGGTGCCGCTGCCGAACAGGTCGCCTGGCTGGAGGTTGCAGCCCCCGCTGGTGTGGTGCGCCACCATCTGCGCGGCCGTCCAGTAGAGGTGGCGCAGGTTGCTCAGGCTCACCCGGTGCGCCGGCAGGCGCTGCTCGCGCATGGCCGCGGTCGACAGGCAGGCCTCGATCGAGATGTCGAACGCCCCGCGGGCCTGGTCGTCCCGATCGAGCAGATAGGACAGGGGCTGCGGGTCGCCGTCGGGCCTTGCAGGTTGGGCGATGCGAAACGGGGCAAGCGCCTCGAGCGTGACGATCCACGGGGACACGGTGGTCGTGAAGTTCTTGGCCAGGAAGGGGCCCAGCGGTTGCATCTCCCAGGACTGGACGTCGCGTGCCGACCAGTCGTTGAGCATGCACAGCCCCGCGATCTGGTCGCCTGCCCGCGCGATCGACACCCGCTCGCCGCGAGCGTT
>JBIPNU010000327.1:0-3970 GCA_044370615.1 Burkholderiales bacterium | reverse complement strand
TGGCGGACATCGCGCGCGTGCTGGCCACGCTGTCGGAGGCCGCGCGCGAGCGAAAGCTCAAGGCCACCGACATGCAGGGCGGCTGCTTTTCCATCTCCAGCCTGGGTGGCATCGGCGGCACCGCGTTCACGCCGATCATCAATGCGCCCGAGGTGGCCATCCTGGGCGTGTCGCGCAGCGCGATCCGCCCGGTTCATGTCGACGGCGCTTTCGTGCCGCGGCTGATGCTGCCGCTGTCGCTGTCCTATGACCACCGGGTCATCGATGGCGCGCTGGGCGCGCGGTTCATCACGCACCTGTCCGGGCTGCTCGCCGACGTGCGTCGCCTGCTGCTCTAGCCCGGCGCACGAATTGAAGCCGGTTGGCATCCTCGGCGGGACGTTCAATCCCGTCCACTACGGTCACCTGCGCATCGCCGAGGAACTGGCCGACGCGCTCGAACTCGACGAGGTGCGGCTGATGCCCGCCAACCTCCCGCCGCTGCGCGATGCGCCCGACGTCTCCGGTGCAGTCCGCCTGCACATGGTGCGACTGGCCATCGCCGGCAACACCCGGCTCGAAGCCGACGATAGCGAGGTGAGCAAGACCTCCCTCTGTTACACCGTCGACACGCTGGCCACCCTGCGCGAGGCGCTGGGCCCCCAGCGCCCGCTGGTGCTGCTGATCGGCGCCGATGCGTTCGCGCGGCTGCACCGCTGGCACCGCTGGCGGGACCTGTTCTCGCTTGCCCACTTCGCGGTCGCCGAGCGAGGCGGACACCCCTCGATCGCCGGGGCGCCGCTCGACCCCGCACTCGCGGCCGAACTGGCCACACGCCGCGTCGGGGATCCGGCGCAGTTGCGGGCGGCGCCCGCGGGGTCCATCTATCTCGCGCCTACCAGCGTGCTGCAGATCTCCGCCACCCGCATCCGCGCGCTGGTCGCGCGCGGCGCGAGCGCCCGTTACTTGCTGCCGCAGCCAGTGCTCGACTACATTCACGCGCAGGGCCTCTACCGCCCGCCTGCCCACCGTCTCCAGGAGACCTCGCCAGCATGACGCAGTCCGCATGAGGATCGATGCGATGAAGCGCGCGGTTGTGGCCGCGCTCGAGGATGTGAAGGCCAAGGACATCGTGGCCTTCAACGTGACGAAGATGACGACCCTCTGCGACTGGGTGGTGATCGCCTCAGGCGACTCCACTCGCCAGACCCGCGCGCTGGCGGCCAACGTGCGCGACCGGCTCAAGGAGGCCGGCGCCACCGTGATCGGCGTCGAGGGCGAGGAGAACGGCGAATGGATCCTCGTCGACCTCGGCAAGGTCGTGGTGCACGTGATGCAGCCGGCGGTGCGCGCCCACTACAACCTCGAGGAACTCTGGGGGCCACCGCGCGCGGCGCCGCGGCGCGCGCGCGTCGCGGGCGCCGGTGGCAGCGTGGCTGCCTGACGCGCGGCACCGGCCGACTCCGGCCATGCGGCTTCGCGTGATCGCCGTCGGCGACCGGATGCCGGACTGGATCGACGCGGGCGTCGAGGACTATCGCGCGCGCCTGCCACGGGCCTTCGCCCTCGAGGTGGTCGCGGTTCGACCCGCGCCGCGCGGCGAAGGTCGACCGGTATCGACGATGCTCGCCGCCGAAGCACAGCGGCTGCGCGCCGCCACGCCGCAGGGCCATGTCACGGTGGCGCTGGACGAGCGGGGGCGCGCGCTCGCCACGCGCGCCCTCGCCGGTCAGATCGAGCGCTGGCGCGAGCGTGCGCCCGGGGTGGCGTTCTGGATCGGCGGCCCCGACGGGCTGGACGCGCAGTTGCGGGATTCGGCGAACTTCCAGCTCTCGCTCTCGGCGCTGACCCTGCCGCACGCGCTCGCCCGGCTGGTGCTGGTCGAGCAGATCTACCGCTGCGTGTCGCTGATCGGCAACCACCCCTATCATCGCGACTGAAGCCCGCACGCGCGGCGCACCCGTCCCGGGTGCACGCCCGCCCGCCCGCACCGCGTCACCGTCCCGTGCCCGCCATCGCCACCAGCCCGTTCCCGTTCGTCCATCTCGCGTCACACAGTCCACGTCGACGCGAGCTGTTGCGCCAGATCGAGGTGCGCTTCGAGACGCTGCTGCTGCGCTCGGCCCCCGACCGCGAACCCGACGTGATCGAGCAGCCCGCTGCGGGCGAGGCCGCGGCCGACTACGTGCTGCGCATCGCGTGCGAGAAGGCGCAGGCCGGCCGCCTGCGGGCGGGTCAGCGGCGGCTACCGCCAGCCCCGGTGCTGGGTGCCGACACCGAGGTGGTGCTCGATGCGGAGATCTTCGGCAAACCGCTGGATGTCGCCGATGCGGTGCGGATGCTCGGGCGCCTGTCCGGTCGGCACCACCAGGTGATCAGTGCAGTCGCCCTCGCCACCCCCGACGGACGTCTGCTGTCGCGCCTGTGCGCGAGCGAGGTCAGGTTCCGGGCGCTGGATGCCCGGGAGGCCGAGCGCTATGCGCGCTGCGGGGAGCCGATGGGCAAGGCGGGTGGCTACGCGATCCAGGGGCGCGGCGCGAAGTTCGTCGAGCGACTCGAAGGCAGCTACTCGGGGGTCATGGGCCTGCCGCTGTTCGAAACCGCCGAGCTGCTCGCTGCCGCGGGCGTGGCCGTCGGCTGAGGGAGACGCCGCGATGAGCGAGGACATCCTGGTCAACGTCACGCCGCAGGAGACGCGGGTGGCCACGATCGAGCAGGGCAGCGTCCAGGAACTGCACATCGAGCGTTCGCGCCACCGTGGCATCGTGGGCAATCTCTACATGGGCCGGGTCGCGCGGGTACTGCCCGGCATGCAGTCGGCCTTCGTCGACATCGGCCTCGAGCGGGCAGCCTTCCTGCACGTGGGCGATATCTTCGGCCAGCGCCCCGGGCCGGGGTCGACCGAGGCCGTGCGGCCGATCGAGCGCATCCTCCAGGAAGGCCAGCGGCTGCTGGTGCAGGTGATCAAGGACCCGATCGGAACCAAGGGTGCGCGCCTGTCCACCCAGGTGTCGCTGGCCGGCCGACTGCTCGTCTACCTGCCCCAGGATCCGCACATCGGCATCTCGCAGCGGATCGAGGACGCCGACGAGCGCAATCACCTGCGCGAGATGGTCGAGCGGGTACGCCCGGCCGACGAGCCGGGCGGCTTCATCATCCGCACCGTGGCCGAGACGGCCACCGAACGCGAACTGGCCACCGACGTGGCCTACCTGCGCGCGTTGTGGTCGTCCATCCAGGAGGCTGCGCAGGCCGCGCAGGCACCCGCGCTGCTTCACGAGGAGCTCAGCCTCTCGCTGCGGGTGCTGCGCGACATGCTGCGCGAGGACACGCCGCGGGTCGTGATCGACTCGCGCGAGACCTGGCAGAAGGCGATGGCCTTCGCCGCGCGCTTCATGCCCGCGGCGGCCGGACGCATCGAGCATCATGCCGGCGAGCGCCCCCTGTTCGACCTGCACGGCGTGGACGCCGAGATCGAGCGGGCGCTCACGCGACGGGTGGACCTGAAATCGGGCGGCTACCTGATCATCGACCAGACCGAGGCGATGACCACGGTGGACGTGAACACCGGAGGCTTCGTCGGTTCGCGCAGCTTCGACGACACCGTCTTCAAGACCAACCTCGAGGCAGCACTCGCCATCGCGCGGCAGATGCGGTTGCGCAATCTCGGCGGCATCATCATCATCGACTTCATCGACATGGACAGCGTCGAGCACCGCGATGCAGTGCTCGCCGAACTGCGCAAGGCGGTCGCGCGCGATCGCACGCGCATCACGGTCAACGGCTTCACGAGTCTCGGCCTGGTCGAGGTCACGCGCAAGCGCACCCGGGAAAGCCTTGCCCGCGTGCTCTGCGAGCCCTGCCCCGCCTGCGGTGGGCGCGGCGAGGTACGCACCGCGCAGACGATCTGCTACACCATCCTGCGCGAGCTGCTGCGCGAGGCGCGGCAGTTCGAGGCCCGGGAGCTGCGGGTCGTGGCCTCGCAGCCGGT
>JBIPNU010000326.1:0-3989 GCA_044370615.1 Burkholderiales bacterium | reverse complement strand
CGTCGGGCGGGGCTCGCGGCTGAGCCGGTGTCCGGCGCGGGCGCGCACCCGGCGCAACCGCGGCCGGAACTCGCGGTGGTGGCCGGCGTGCTCGAGCGCGCGGACGGCCGCGTGCTGATCACCCAGAGGCCGCCGGGCAAGGCCTATGCAGGCTACTGGGAATTCCCCGGGGGCAAGGTCGAGCCGGGCGAGTCGCCGCGCGCGGCGATCGCCCGCGAACTGGCCGAGGAACTCGCGATCGAGGTCGAGGTCGCGCACCCCTGGCTGAGACGTCGCTTCGACTACCCGCACGCGCGGGTCGACCTGCGCTTCTTCCGCATTCCGCGCTGGCGCGGCGAGCCCCGGGGATGCGAGTCGCAGGCGGTGAGCTGGGAGCGTGTCGAGGCCCCCGGCGTGGCGCCGATGCTGCCTGCCAACGGCCCGGTGCTGGCCGCGCTGGCCCTGCCCACGGTGTACGCGATCACGCAGGCGGTCGAGGCCGGCGAGCAGACCCAGCTGGCCGCGCTCGAGGTCGCGCTGGGCGACGGCCTTCGCCTGCTGCAGGTGCGCGAGCCAGGCATGGACCCGGCGGCGCTCCCGGGCTTCGGCAGGCGCGTGGTCGACCGCGCGCATGCGTGCGGCGCGCGTGTTCTGGTCAACGCCGACGCATCGCTCGCCCGCACGCTCGGCGCCGACGGGGTACACCTCAAATCGACGCAGCTCGCGAGCCTCGGGGCACGGCCCGACCTGCCGCTGGTGGGCGCCTCCTGCCACGGGGCGGGCGAACTCGCGCGCGCGCAGGCGCTGGGCTGCGACTTCGCGGTGCTGGGGCCGGTGCTGCCGACCCGATCGCACCCGGGAGCCGCCACGCTCGGCTGGGCGCGGTTCGCCGCCCTGGTCGAGCCGGTCGAACTGCCGGTGTTCGCGCTGGGCGGACTCGGACCGCGCGACCTCGAGACCGCGCGCGCGCATGGCGCGCACGGCATCGCGATGCAGCGCGCCGCGTGGCAGCCCGCCCCCGGGGATGCGCCGTTGATCGCCGACGGGCGGGTCGGATGAGCGAGCCCGGGCCCGCGCTGCAGGCGCTGCACGTGGACGGCGAGACCGTCCTGTGCCTCGATCCCGCCCCGCTGCTGCCTGCCTGCGCGTGGGAGCGACTGCCGCGCACGGTACGGCTGCTGCTGGAGAACGTCGCCCACCACGCGCCGGGGCAGGTGCACGGCCTGGCGGACGCCGCCGGCCGGATCGACCGACAACGGGAGATCGATTTCCGTCCGGGTCGCCTGCTCATGCACGACACGACCTGCCTGCCTGCGCTGGCCGACTTCGCCGCGGTGCGCGATGCGGTGGCCGCCCTCGGCGGGGATGCGGGCCGCATCCATCCGGTGATCCCGGTCGACCTCGTGATCGACCATTCGGTGAGCGTCGAGCACCACGGCAGCGCGCAGGCCGCCGAGCGCAACCTCGAGGTCGACTTCCGCCGCAACGCCGAGCGCTACCGGTTCGTGAAGTGGGCGCAACAGGCGCTCGACCGTTTCCGCGTGATGCCGCCCGGCAGCGGCATCCTGCACCAGATCAATCTCGAGCATCTGGCGCAGGTGGTGACCGTCGAGCGGCGCGGGTCGGTGCCGCTGCTGCGCGGCGACACCCTGGTGGGGACCGACAGCCATACGCCGATGATCAACGCGCTCGGCGTGCTGGGCTGGGGCGTGGGCGGGGTCGAGGCGCAGTCGGCGATGCTCGGCGAGCCGATCTGCATGGTGGTGCCGCGGGTGACCGGCGTGCGGCTGCGCGGGCGCCTTGCAGCCGGGGTCAACGCGACCGACCTCGCGCTGCACCTGACCGCGATCCTGCGCGAGGCGGGCGTGGTGGGTCGATTCGTCGAGTTCCTCGGGCCGGGCGTGGCGGCGCTGTCCCTGCCCGACCGAGCGGTGGTCTCCAACATGGCCCCCGAGTACGGGGCGACCTGCGCGTGGTTCCCGATCGACGAGGCGACGCTGGACTACCTCGCCTGCACCGGGCGCGATGCAGGGCACCGGCAGCGTGTCGGTGCCTGGGCTCGGGCGCTCGGCCTGTGGTCCGGCGACGACGAGGCGGCTGGCGCCACGCCGCGCGAGATGCCCGCGTTCGATGCCCTCGTCGATCTGGACCTTGCTGCCGTCGAGACCGTCGTCGCCGGACCGCGCTACCCGCACGAGCGCCGCCGGTTGTCGGAGGTTCGCGCGGGGTTTCGCGAGGCCCTGCCGCACCTGGCGTCGGCGCGTCCGTCCGCGACGGCGCTGCGGTCGCCGCGGCGCTCCCCGGCTCCGCCCGGAGGCGTTTCGCTCGGCGACGGGCTGGTGGCGCTCGCGGCGATCACCAGTTGCACCAACACCTCGAATCCCGCGCTGCTGATTTCCGCTGGCCTGCTCGCGCGCAATGCGGTGGCGCGCGGACTCGCCCGCTCGCCATGGGTCAAGGCGTCGCTGTCGCCCGGGTCACGCGCGGTCGCCCTCTACCTGCGGCGAGCCGGATTGCTCGAACCGCTCGAGCGGCTGGGCTTTCACATCGTCGGGCAGGGGTGCATGACCTGTATCGGAAACTCCGGGGCGCTGCTCCCCGAGGTGGCCGCCGCGGTCGAGCGCGAGGGGCTGGCGGCGTTCGGGGTGCTGTCGGGCAACCGCAACTTCGACGGTCGCGTGAACGCGCAGCTCGCCGGCGCCTATCTCGCCTCCCCGCCACTGGTCGTCGCCTGGGCGATCGCCGGCAGCGTCGACATCGACCTCTCGACCGATCCGCTGGGCCATGACGCGCAGGGCCGGCCGGTACGGCTCGCCGACCTCTGGCCGGACCCGCGCGAGATCGAGGCACAGGTTCGCGAGCATGCAGTTCCCGAGCTGATCGCGCAGGCCTATCGCGGCATCACCGAGGGCGACGCGCGCTGGCGGGCGATCGCGGCCGCGGGCGGCCAGCAGTTCGACTGGGACCCGGCGTCGGACTACATCCGGCGCCCGCCCTACTTCGATGCGATGAGCGCAGAGGCGCCAGGGCTGCAACCGCTGCAGGGCGCGGCGGTGCTGCTGCGGCTGGGCGATGACGTGACCACCGACCACATTTCGCCCGCTGGCGGCATCGCGGCCGACAGCCTGGCAGGTCGGTACCTGATCGAGCGCGGTACGCTGGCGGCCGACCTCAACCAGTATTCCACCCGCCGCAGCAACCACGAGGTGATGCTGCGCGGTGCGTTCGGCAACCCGCGGCTTCGCAACGAGCTGGCCGACCCCGCGCACGCGCGACCCGGACGCCAGGCCTGCGATCCGGGTGGTGCCTGCGTGCTGTCGGCGTGGGAGGCGGCCGAGCAGTGGCGCGAGGCGCGGGTACCGCTGATGATCTTCGCCGGGCAGCGCTACGGCGCGGGTTCCAGCCGGGACTGGGCGGCCAAGGCACCGGCGCTGCTGGGCGTGCGCGCGGTGGTGGCGGGCAGTTTCGAACGTATCCATCGCAGCAACCTGCTCGCGCTCGGGGTGCTGCCGCTCACCTACGTGGATGGACAGGATCGCACCGATCTGTGCCGTGACCCGGCGCAGCGCTACGACCTTCCGGAGCTCGCCTCGCTTCGGGTCGGCGCGAACCGCGTGCGACTGCGCATCCACCAGCCTGGCGAGCCAGTGCGCGAAGCCGCGCTGGAGTGCCGCATCGAATCGCGCCGCGAACTCGACTGGTTGCGGCAGGGTGGCGTGCTGCCCGCGGTGGTTCGTCGGGCGATCGCCGCGGACCGAGCCACTGCGCGGCCTCGCGCCGACGGCCAGGCCCCGCGTATCCCGCGCCCCGAAGGCTTCGCGCGGTAGCGGCGGCACCCGGGGCCGGCGCGCCTCACCGGTCGACCGGACGCGATCGACCCCGCTCCGCGCCTGGCGATCCCGTCCAGGCCGCCTGTCTCCGCGCGTCGAGCCCCACGGTCGAGCGGAAGGGCGGCGTGGCCGCGGGCCGCACCGGGCCACGGGTACCGCGCGGGTGGTGCCAACAGGCGC
>JBIPNU010000324.1:0-4001 GCA_044370615.1 Burkholderiales bacterium | reverse complement strand
CACCACCGAACCGGCCGAGCGACCCACCGCCTCCATGGCCATCGCGCCGAACAGGTAGGGGATCAGGCCGCCGATGAACAGCCCGATGATCACGTCCGGATCGGACAGGTTGAACACGAAGCTCATGCCCGGGTTGGTGATCTCGAGCTTGTGCGTGTAGTCGGCGAACAGCACCAGCGCGGCCAGGCCGGCCGAGCCGATCGCGTAGCCCTTGGTCACCGCCTTGGTGGTGTTGCCCACCGCGTCCAGCGGGTCGGTGATGTCGCGCACCGCCTTGGGCATCTCCGACATCTCGGCGATGCCGCCGGCGTTGTCGGTGATCGGGCCGTAGGCGTCGAGCGCGACGATCACGCCGGTCATCGACAGCATGGCGGTGGCCGAGATCGCGATGCCGTAGAGACCGCCGAGCGAGTACGCGGCGAGGATCGCGAGGCACACGGCGATCACCGGCGCGGCGGTGGCCTTCATCGACACGCCGATGCCGGCGATGATGTTGGTCGCGTGCCCCGTGGTGCAGGCTTGCGCCACGTGGCGCACCGGCGCGTATTCGGTCGCGGTGTAGTACTCGGTGATCACCACCATCGCGGCGGTGAGCGCGAGTCCGATCAGCGCGCACAGGTAGAGGTTCATCGGGCCGCCCTCGACCCCGCCCATCATCGAGGTGGTGATCGGGTAGAAGGCGATGGCAGACAGCGCCCCCGCGACGACCACGCCCTTGTAGAGCGCGTTCATGATCTTGCCGCCCGGCGAGACCTTCACGAAGTAGCAGCCGATGATCGAGGCGATGATCGAGGCGCCACCCAGCACCAGCGGGTAGATCACCGCGTTGGGCCCGAGCGTGTCCATCGAGATCGCGCCCACCAGCATGGTGGCGATCACGGTCACCGCGTAGGTCTCGAACAGGTCAGCGGCCATGCCCGCGCAGTCGCCGACGTTGTCGCCGACGTTGTCGGCGATCACCGCCGGGTTGCGCGGATCGTCCTCGGGGATGCCGGCCTCGACCTTGCCCACGAGATCGGCACCCACGTCGGCACCCTTGGTGAAGATGCCGCCGCCCAGCCGCGCGAAGATGGAGATCAGCGAACTGCCGAAGGCAAGGCCGACCATCGCGTTGAGCACGTCGGTCTTCACGTCATAGCCCATGCCGGTGAGCAGCGCGTAGTAGCCGGCGACCGACAGCAGGCCCAGGCCCACGACCAGCATCCCGGTGATCGCGCCGCCGCGGAAGGCCACCGCCAGCGCCTGGTTCAGGCCGTTCGTGGCCGCCTGCGCGGTACGGATGTTCGCGCGCACCGACACGTTCATGCCGATGTAGCCCGCCACGCCCGAGAACACCGCGCCGATCAGGAAGCCGAACGCGGTGAGCCAGGACAGCGCGACGCCCAGCACGACGAACAGCACCCCACCGACCATCGCGATGGTCGTGTACTGGCGGTTGAGGTAGGCCGTCGCGCCGGCCTGGACCGCTGCAGCGATCTCGCGCATGCGGTCGTTGCCGGTGGGTTGCTTGAGGATCCACTGGGTGGACACGATCCCGTACAGGATCGCGGCCACCGAGCAGGCCAGGGCGAACATCAGTGCTGCGGACATCGGGTGCTCCCTGTGGGCTGGTCCGTGGGGGGTCGGTGAGGTTGCAAGGATACCGGGTACGGTCGACGCCTGCCGGCGGCGCTCAGTGCATGCCGCTCCAGGCGGGGAGCCGCGGCGGCACCGGGCGGTTGCGCAGGCCCGGGTAGTCGGGCAGCCCGTCGCGGTAGGGCGGCGGCGCCTCGCCGCGCACCAGCGGGGTCAGGTAGCGGCGCGCGCGCTCGGTGATGCCGTAGCCGTCGCGGCTGATGAAGCCGCGCGGCAATCCGCGTTCGCGACCCGCCACGCGCGAGAGGGGCACGGTCGTGGTCTGCCACCGGTAGGGGCGGTCGGACAGGCGCTCGATGGCCACCATCACGGTGCGCTCGCCGCGCAGGGCGGCGGCGACGGCGCCTCGTCCCACGGCCTGCGCCTGGGCAAGGTCGGTGGCCGAGGCCAGGTGTCGCGCCGAGCGTTGCAGGTAGTCGGCGATCGCGAAATGGACCTTGAGCCCAAGCCGCTCGCGCAACTGCGCGGCCACCTGTGCGCCGGCCCCGCCCAGCTGGGCATTGCCGAAGGCATCACGCAGGCCGGTCTCGGACAGGAAGCGCCCGTCCGCGTCCCGCAGTCCCTCGGAGACCGCCACGCAGCAGTAGCCATGCCGCTCGACCATCAGCCGCACGCGCGCGAGCATGCGCGCCTCGTCGTGGCGGATCTCGGGCAGCAGGAGCAGGATCGGGAGGCGGTGACGCTCGTCGGAGGCCAGCGCGCAGGCGGCGGTGATCCAGCCGGCATGGCGACCCATCACCTCGAGGACGAACACCGAGGTGGACGTCGCGGCCATCGAACGCACGTCGAGTGCCGCCTCGCGCATCGAGGTGGCCACGTACTTCGCCACCGAGCCGAAACCCGGGCAGCAGTCGGTGCCGGCGAGGTCGTTGTCGACGGTCTTGGGCACCTGGATGCAGGCGAGCGGATAGCCGTGGTCGCGCGCCGCGCGCGCCACCTTCAGGCAGGTGTCGGCCGAATCGTTGCCGCCGTTGTAGAAGAAGACACCGATGCCGTGCGCGGCGAACACCTCGAGCAGGCGCGCGTAGCTGTCGCGGTCCTCGGTCAGGCTCCCCAGCCGGTGGCGGCAGGAACCGAAGGCCGCGCCCGGCGTGTGCGCGAGGGCGCCGATCGCCGCCGCGCTCTCGCGCGTGGTGTCGATCAGGTCCTCGCGCAGCGCGCCCAGGATCCCGTCGCGCCCGGCCAGCACCCGGCCGATCCGGCCGGGGTGTTCGCGCGCGGCGGCGATCAGCGCGCCGGCCGATGCATTGATGACCGCGGTGACCCCGCCCGATTGCGCGTAGAACGCGTTGACCGGCATGTCACGCCGGTTCGCCGAGCGCGGCGAGCAGCCGGCGCCCGACCTCCTCGACCGGACCGACGCCCTGGACGCTCGCGTAACGCGGTGCGTCCGTGCCGCCCGAATCCGCCCAAGATCGGTAGAAGTCGACGAGCGGGCGGGTCTGGCTGTGATAGACCTGCAGCCGGGTGCGCACCGTCTCCTCGCGATCGTCGTCGCGCTGGATCAGCGGCTCGCCGGTGACGTCGTCGCGTCCCTCCACGCGGGGTGGCTGGTGGACGACATGGTAGGTGCGGCCCGAACCCGGGTGGACGCGGCGCCCGCTGACCCGCGAGATGATCTCCGCGTCCTCGACCACGATCTCGATCACGTGGTCGATGCCCACCCGGCTCTCGCGCATCGCCTGCGCCTGCGGGATCGTGCGCGGGAAGCCGTCGAACAGGTAGCCCTTCGCGCAGTCAGGCTGGGTGAGCCGCTCTCGCACCAGGCCCAGGATGATGTCGTCGGAGACGAGCGCGCCCGCGTCCATTACCTTCTTGGCGGCGAGCCCCAGCTCGGTACCCGCCTTGACGGCCGCGCGCAGCATGTCGCCGGTGGAGATCTGCGGGATGCCGTAGCGATCGCGCAGGAACACGGCCTGCGTGCCCTTGCCGGCACCGGGAGGACCCAGGAGAAGTATGCGCATGGTCGATCGACGCTCGTGCCGGCCGCGGGGCGGGCGAGCGCCGCTCCTCTCGTGGTACCCGCGCAGCGGGCCGCGGGCGGTTGGGTGGGGTGTCGTGGGGTCGGTATCCGTGCCGCGGCTGCCGGAGCCAGGTCCGCGCCCCGCCGGCTGCAACCCCGCCGGGGCCGGTCGATGCGCGGCTTGGCGCAACGACCACAGGCCGCGACCGCCCACTCGTCTGAACGACAGCGTTCCGTCGTCCGGATTATACGCCTCGGCTCGCGGGCGACGGTCCGGCCAGCGGGCGACGCAGGGCGGGCTGCGCGCGCGGCTGCCGCTTGCCCCTGGGCGGTCAGCCGTTCGCAGGGAACAGCGCCCGCACGCGCTCGAGATCCTCGGGCGTGTCGACGCCCGCGTGGGGCG
>JBIPNU010000323.1:0-4004 GCA_044370615.1 Burkholderiales bacterium | reverse complement strand
CCACCCTCAAGGACGAGGCGCTCTGGCACCTCGCGCCCCGCACGAGTCTGTTCGTCGAAGTCGACCCCCAGCAGAAAGAGCGCATCGTGCGCGCGCTCCAGCGCACCGGTCACTGCGTGGGCTACCTCGGGGACGGCATCAACGACGCACCCGCGCTGCATGCGGCCGACGTCGGCATCTCGGTGGAATCGGCGGTGGACGTCGCCCGCGAGAGCGCCGACGTGATCCTGCTTCGCCCGGACCTCGACGTGCTTCGGCGCGGCGTCGAAGACGGTCGCCGCGCCTTCGCCAATACGCTCAAGTACATCTCGATTACCACCAGCGCGAACTTCGGCAACATGGTGAGCATGGCGGTGGCCACGCCCTTCCTGCCCTTCCTCCCGCTGGCTGCCAAGCAGATCCTGCTCAACAACTTCCTCTCGGACGTGCCGTCGATCGCGATCTCGAGCGACCGGGTCGATGCCGAGCACCTGCGCGTGCCCCAGCGCTGGGACGTGCGCGACATCCGCCGCTACATGGTCGTGTTCGGGCTGGTCAGTTCGGTGTTCGACCTGCTGACCTTCGCGCTGCTGCTGCTCGTGCTGCAGGCGAGCGAAGCCACGTTCCAGACCGCGTGGTTCCTGATCTCCCTGCTCACCGAACTCGCGGTCGTGCTCGTGCTGCGCACCCGGGGGCCGGCCTGGCAGAGCCGGGCGAGTCCGCTGCTGCTGGGCTCGACGCTCGGCGTGCTGGCTCTCGCCTTCGCGCTGCCCTTCGTCGGCCCGGTGTCCGCGCTGTTCGGCTTCGTGCCGCTGTCCGCGCCGCTGATCGCCTCGGTCGTCGCCATCCTAGTCGCCTACATCGTCGCGACCGAAGCCACCAAGCGGTGGTACTTCCGCGTGCAGTCCGCGCGCGGATGACCCCATGCACGCGCGGGTACGGGTCCACGCTTCGCACGGATCCGAAGGCGATCGGCGGTCGACGCACCGGCCGTTCTCGGGCAAGCTCGCGACTGCTTCCCGCCCCTCGCCTTCCGCCTTCCGCCTCCCGCCTCCCGCCTCTCGTCCCCCGCTGTCCGCTGTCCGCTGTCCGCTATCCGCTTTCCGCTATCGGATTCCCGATTCCTGATTCCCCCGTGGCCTGACCGATGCCGATGACCTCTCGACGCCGCCTGATCGCCTGCCTGACCGTCGCGCTGCTCGCACCCGGCGCAACCGCCGCCCGCGCCGGAGAGGCACCCGACTACCCTTCGCGGCAGGTCACTCTGATCGTGTCGTTCCCGCCGGGCGGCTCGTCGGACTTCTTCACGCGACTGCTCGGCTCCGAGCTGTCGCGCGCGTGGAACCGTCCGGTACTGGTCGAGAATCGGCCAGGCGCCGGGGGCAACATCGGCGCGCAGGCCGCCGCGCGGGCACAGCCGGATGGCTACACCCTGTTCATGAGTTCGATCAACACCCACGCGATCAACGCCTCGCTGTACAAGTCGCTGGGCTACGATCCGGTGAAAGACTTCGCCCCGATCAGCCGCGTGGCGACCGTCCCGAACGTCCTGGTGGTCAACCCCACGGTGCCGGCACGCACTGTCGCGGAACTGGTCGCCTGGCTCAAGGCCAACCCCAAGCGAGCGCTCTACGCGAGTCCGGGGATCGGCACGGGTCCCCACCTGTCCTCGGAGCTTTTCCGCGCGCTCACCGGCGCACCACTGGCGCATGTCGCCTACAAGGGCAGCGCGCCTGCGCTGACCGATGTCGTCGGGGGGCAGATCCCGATGGCGATCGACAACCTGCCCGCTGCGCTGGGCCTGATCCGCGGCGGCAAGCTGCGCGCGCTGGGCGTCACCTCCGCGGGCCGCTCCGACGACCTGCCCGAAGTGCCGACGATGATCGAGGCAGGCGTCCCCGGCTTCGTGGTGGTGTCGTGGTGGGGCCTGTTTGCACCAGCCGGCCTGCCCGAACCGATCCTGCGCCGGGTCCACGCCGATGTGGTGCGCGCGCTCAACTCACCGGCGGTGAAGACCAGCATCGAAAACCAGGGTGGCACGGCTGCGCCCTCCTCCCCGGCTGAACTGGCCGAACTGGTGCGCTCGGAGACCGCGCGCTGGGGTCAACTGATCCGCGAGATGGGCATTCGGGCCGACTGATCCTGTATCGCGGTCGACCCCGGCGCTGACGCTCCACCCCGCGCGATCGGCCGCGTCAGTCCTCGTGGCGCCACTGCGGGATGCGCCAGTCGCGCAGGAGGCCCACCGCGCGTAGCAGCGTCGCGACGCTCGCGCCCAGCAGCAGGCCCACCGACTCCGGCAGCCCCAGCGCATGAGCGCCCACCACCATCCAGCCCCCGGCGAAGGCGCAGAGGGCATAGGGTCGGTGGTCGGTGAAGACGCGCGGGATCTCGTTGCAGACGATGTCGCGCAGCGCCCCGCCCATCACCGCGGTCACCACGCCCAGGACCACGCACACCAGTCCCGGCAGCCCGTGGTCGAGCGCAAGCCCGGCGCCGCTCGCGCAGAAGAGTCCCATTCCGACCGCATCCGGCCACTGCATGGCCCGCTCGGTAGGCTCGAAGTGCCGCGCGCGCAGGAACAGCATCGACAGGATCGCGAGCCCGAGCACCAACCACAGGAGTTCGCTGTGCTCGACCCAGAACAGCGGACGGCGATCGAGCAGCAGGTCGCGCAGGGTACCGCCGCCGAAGGCGGCGAGCGCGGCGACCGCGCACACCCCGACCGCATCGAGGCGACGACGGGCCGCCTCGATGATCGCCGACAGTGCGAAGGCCGCGATACCCACGACCTCGACGGCGAACAGCGCGCCGCTGAGCACCGGAGGCGTCATCGATCGCGCGTCCGTCTCGCCGCATGCGCCCGGCAGACCGACAGGGCCGCTTGCGCGCACAGGCCCGGGCATGATCTGTCCTGATCCGATCGACGAGGGTGCATGCGCGTGCGCGACGCGCGGGCGCGGGCAGTGGACTCCATCACCCGATTGTCGGTCAATCGCCCCCGCGTCGTCACCTCGACGCGCAGGGTCCCCGCGCACCCCACGGCCACAGCCTCGGCGGGAGCCGCGCTCGCCCGGGCGGCCGGCCGCGTCCGTCGCGCGGTGGACCGCGTGGCGGATCATCGATCCGGACGGGGAGGCGCGCCTCCCGTGCGGATACGGCTGCCGCGCGGTGAACGCCGGCAGCGCCGTGGCGCCTCAGATCGGCTCGATCCGGTCGCCAGGCCGGATGACGCCGCCGACCTCGATCGCGCAGTTGAGCCCCGAGCGGTTGTAGAGCGGCAGGTAGAGCGTGCGGCCGACGACCTGCTCGAGGTACTTGCACGGGAAGTTGATGCGCGCGCCGCGAAGCACCGCCTCGCCCACGCGAAAGCGACGCCCGACCAGATGCCCGAGCGGCACGCCGCGCACCGTGAGGTTGCGCCGGTGCTCGTGCGGCTCGAGCCGGATGGGGCCATCCTGCAGCGGGGGGTCGTTGCGCGCCAGTGCCTCCAGCACCTCGGACTCGATCATCGTCACCTCGCGCACCGCGGGCAGGTCGGAGTAGGTGCCGGTGCCGAGGAAGTAGCGATCGCCTTCGATGCCGCGACCGGCCACCAGCGTCGCCCGGGGTTGCGCCTCCATCTCGTAGGAGGCCGAGGCCGCGATATGGATGTGCAGCAGCTCGCCGCGCCAGTTCATCTCGAGCCCTCAGTCGGCGCGAATGCCGGCGTCGTTGACCACCTTGCGGTAGATCGGCTCCTCGCGCGCCATGGTCTCGGCGAGCGTGCGCGGCAGTCCGTCGAGCGGATCGACACCGAGATCGGCGTAGCGCTTGAGCAGTTCCGGCGTCTTCAGGGCAGCGACCAGTTCCCGGCTCAGGTAGTCGACCTGCGCCTGCGGCAGCTTCGCCGGACCGAGCAGCGCGAACCACAGGCCGAGGTGGACCCGGGGATAGCCCGCTTCGCGAAAGGTGGGTACCTCGGGCAGTTCCGGCGCGCGTCGCTCGCCGGTGAACGCGAGGGCGACGAGTTCACCCTTGCGGAT
>JBIPNU010000322.1:0-4016 GCA_044370615.1 Burkholderiales bacterium | reverse complement strand
GATCAACCAGATCTTCCTGCGCGACCTGTCCGACTATGCTGCCTTCAACGAGGTGTACCGGGAGTATTTCCCGCAGCCTTCGCCGGCGCGCTACTGCGTGCGCGCGGACCTCGTGAAGCCCGAATTCCTGGTCGAGGTGGTCTCCACCGCCTACCTCCGATGAGCGTGGCCCCGGCGATCCACCTGGCCGCCGGTCGCGCGCGCGCGCGGTTGGCGCAGGCTGGCCTGCGCCTGGCTGTTCGCGCCATCGGCCTCGCGCTGCCACTCGCGGCCGGGGCACCGGCGTTCGCCCAGCCGGCGCTCGCCTGGCCCGCGAAGCCGGTACGACTGGTCGTGCCCTTCCCGCCAGGGGGTGCCACCGACGTGCTCGCGCGCCAGATCGGCCAGCGACTGGGCGAGGCCTGGGGTCAGCCGGTTCCGGTGGACAATCGGGGGGGCGCCTCGGGCGCGATCGCCACCGAGTTCGTCGCGCGGCAGCCTGGCGACGGCTACACGCTGCTGTTCGCGACCGCCTCCACCCATGCGATCAACCCGGCGGTGAGCCGGGTCCCGTTCGATCCGGTGAAGGACTTCACGCCGATCGTGAACGTGGCGGCGGCGCCGCTGGGACTGGTGGTCCATCCGTCGCTGCCGGTGCGCAACGTCGCGGAACTGGTCGCGCTCCTGCGCGCGCGGCCGGGGCAACTCGACATGGCCTCCTTCGGAACCGGCACCGGATCGCATCTGGCCGGCGAACTGCTGAAGGTGATGGGCAAGGTCGACATGGTGCACGTGCCGTACAAGGGCGGGGCTGCGGCGATCTCCGACCTGCTCGGCGGGCATGTGTCGCTGCTGTTCGACACGCTCTCGAACACGCTGCCGCACGCGAAGTCGGGGAAGCTGCGCCTGCTGGCCTCCACCGGCGCGCGTCGCGTCGCATCGATGCCCGACCTGCCGACAGTCGGCGAGACGCTGCCGGGGTACGAAGCCACCACCTGGTTCGGGATGCTGGGTCCGGCAGGGCTTCCACGGGTCGTGGTCGACCGCGTCAATGCGGATACCGCGCGGCTGCTGCAGGCGGCCGAGGTCCGCGGATCGCTCGCCGCGCAGGGTTTCGAGCCGGCCGCCGGTACGCCGGAGGCCTTCGGGCAGCAGATCCAGCGCGATCTGGCCAAGTGGGCGAAGCTGGTGGCGCAGGCGAAGATCCGCGTCGAATAGCGGGCCGTTGACCGGCGAGGCCGCGGGGCCGGGGTCCGCGCGGGCCGGCGCCCGTCGTCAGAACCCGGGCTCGGCGCCCGCCCGGGCGGCGCGCACCGCACGCCGGAAGTCGTCCTGGATCCGCGCGAGCGCGTCGGCGTCGTCCGCCTCGAAGCGCAGCACGAGCACCGGGGTCGTGTTCGATGCGCGGGCGAGCCCGAATCCGTCGGGATACTCGACCCGTACGCCGTCGATCGTGATCACCTCGCGCGCACCGGTGAAGCGCGCGCCTGCCTGCAGCCGCGCGACGAGTTCGTGGTTCTCGCCCTCGCGCAGCGGTACGTTGAGCTCGGGCGTGCTCACGGCGTCGGGCAAGGCGTCGAGCACCGCGCCGGGATCGGCATGCCGCGACAGGATCTCCAGCAGGCGCGCGCCCGCGTACAACCCGTCATCGAAGCCATACCAGCGCTCGCGGAAGAACAGGTGACCACTCATCTCCCCGGCGAGCAGCGCGCCGGTCTCCTTCATGCGCGCCTTGATGAACGAGTGGCCGGTACGCGAGAGCACGGGCTCCCCGCCGTGGCGGCGGATCCACGGCGCCAGATGGCGGGTCGACTTCACGTCGTAGATCACGCGCGCGCCTGGGTTGCGCGACAGCACGTCGGCGGCGAACAGCATCAGCTGACGATCGGGATAGATCACGTGCCCGGCAGCGGTGACCACGCCCAACCGATCCCCGTCCCCGTCGAAAGCAAGGCCCAGTTCCGCCTTGCCCTCGCGCAGCACTTGCACGAGGTCCTGCAGGTTCTCCGGACGCGACGGGTCGGGATGATGATTGGGGAAGTGGCCGTCGACCTCGCAGAACAGTGCCACCACCTCGCAGCCCAGGCGCCGGAACAGGTCGGGCGCGAAGGCGCCCGCCACGCCATTGCCGCAGTCGACCGCGATGCGCATCGGCCGCGCGAGGCGCACGTCGGAGAGGATGCGTACGAGGTAGGCCTCGCCGATGTCCACGCTGAGGCAGCGCCCGCGACCGGTGGCGAGGTCGCCGCGAAGGATGCGCGCGCGCAGCGCCTGGATATCGTCACCGGAGAGGGTGGTCCCGGCGAGCATCGTCTTCAGCCCGTTGTACTGCGGCGGGTTGTGGCTGCCCGTGACCATCACGCCCGATCCACCAGCACGCTCCACGGCGGCGAAGTAGACCATCGGCGTGGCGACGCAGCCGGCATCCAGCACCTCGACTCCCGCCGACTGCAGGCCCGAGGACAGCGCGGCGGCCAGCCGCGGCCCGGACAGGCGCCCGTCCCGGCCGATCGCCACCGCCCGCGAGCCGCGCGCGAGGGCCTCCGATCCGATCGCCTGCCCGATGCGCGCGACGCCCTCCTCGGTAAGGGTCTCGTCGACGATCCCGCGAATGTCGTACGCCTTGAAGATCTCGGGGGGAGGGGCATCGTGCCAGTTCATCGCGTGGTCCGTTCGAGCGGTGCGCGATTAGAGCGAGTCGGTGGCCGTGGTGTCAATGCAGGGGGCACAGACCGCGGCGATCGTGTTCCCGGCAGCCCGACCCCGGGGTAGTCGCGTCCGCGCAGCCGCCGGGCGAGGCCTTCGGGTCGCTTGCGCCGCAGGGGTTCAGGCGGTCGCGCCCGGCGCAGGCGGGATGCCGAGGAAGGCGGCTGCACGCGCAGCGAGCCAGCTGCAGTCGCCCGGCGGCCACCCGCGAACGAATCCGACATGTCCCCCGCGGGCGGGTCGTTCCACCTCGATCCAGGACGGCAGGTCATGCCTGCCCGGCAGCACGGCTGACGGCAGGAAAGGGTCGTCGAGCGTGTTGATCAGCAGGGTCGGCAGCCGGATGCTTGCGAGCAGGGGCCGACTGCTCGCGCGAGTCCAGTAGTCGTCCACCCCGCGATAGCCATGCGCCGGGGCGGTGTACGCGTCGTCGAACGCGCGCAGCGAGCGCGCCGCGCCGATACGCGCAGGGTCGAAGCGGCCGGCGAAACGCCCGCTCTTCTCGAGTGCCTTGGCGCGCAGCGTGCGCAGGAAATTCCAGGCGTACAGCCGCGCGAATCCGTGCTCGAGGGTGGCTCCGGCCACCGCAAGGTCGAGCGGGGCGCACACCGCGATCGCCGATCGCACCGTGGCCGACGCGGTCGCGCCGCGAAGGCCGAGCCAGCACAGCAGCGCGTTGCCTCCGAGCGACACGCCGGCGGCGTGCATTGGCCAGCCTGCGGCGCAGGCGGACAGGCGCTGCAGCATCCATTCGATCTCTTCGGTGTCGCCGGAGTGGTAGGCGCGGGGAAGGCGATTAGGCTCGCCGCTGCAGCCGCGGAAGTGGGGGACCGCCGCGCGCCAGCCACCGGCGAGCGCGCGCGCAGCCAGGTGTCGCGCGTAGTGGCTGTCGGAGCTGCCCTCCAGGCCATGGAAGATCACCAGCAGCGGTGCCTGGGGCCTGTGCCCGGCGAAGTCGACATCGACGAAGTCGCCATCGGGCGTGTCCCAGCGCTCGCGTCGCCAGTCGACGAGCGGCCGCGGGGCGAGCACCGACGCGTACACCGTCTGCGCATGCGCGCCCGGCAGCCACACGCTGGGCTCGAACCGCGGCGCGGTTCCCCTGGCCACGGCCGGCTCAGTGCAGCAGGGGTGCCGGACCGGGCCCGCGGGTCGGACCGGGCGGCGCTCGCGGCGTAGCCGGGGGCGTGGGGGAGGCGTGATGCAGCAGCATCCGCCAGCCCCGCTCGGTGCGCAGGTAGACGTTGGTGGCGAGGATCGGCGCTCGCTCGCGTGGCTCGCCCGGCACCGAGAGGTTTTCGTGCAGCGTGTGGATCGCCGTCTGCAGCGTG
>JBIPNU010000321.1:0-4017 GCA_044370615.1 Burkholderiales bacterium | reverse complement strand
CGCTCGGCCGTGTCGCGCGGGCCGTGTCGCGCGGACCGTGTCGCGCGGACCGTGTCGCGCGGACCGTGTCGCGCGGCGCCCCGCCGGTTGGCGGGGCGCCACCTACCCCGCGATCAGTCCTGCGGCTTGATGCCCACCTTCCTCGCGAGGTCGGCCCAGCGCGCGAGTTCGCTGCGCAGGAACGCCTGCGCCTCGGCGGTCGAGGAGCCCACCGGTGTCGCGCCCAGTTCGGTGAAACGCGCGCGCACCTCGGGCACCTGCAGCGCCGCGACCACCTCGCGCTGCATGCGCTCGATCGCAGCGCCCGGCGTGCCCGCGGGGGCCAGCAGCATCTGCCACTCGTTCACGTCGAAGCCGGCCACGCCCGATTCCGCGATCGTCGGCACCTCGGGGGCCACCGGCGAGCGGCGCGCGCTGGAGATGCCCAGCGCCCTCAGCTTGCCCGCGCGCACCTGCGGCAGGCTCGCCAGCGTGGTGCCGAAGGCGGCGGTGACATGGCCCGCGACGAGGTCGCTCATCGCAGGCCCGAAACCCTTGTACGGCACGTGCACCACGCTGATGCCGGCGGCCGCCCGGAACATCTCCATCACCAGGTGGTTGGCACTGCCGTTGCCGGCCGACGCGTAGTCGATCGCCCCGGGTCGCGCACGCGCGCGGGCGACGAATTCGCCGATCGTCTTCACACCCAGCGAGGGATGCACCACCAGCACCAGCGGCACGGTGCTGATCAGCGTGATCGGGGCGAGGTCGCGGGTGGTGTCGTAGGGCAGCTTGGCGAACAGCGCGGGGTTCGCGCCCAGCGCGATGTTGGTGAGCAGCAGCGAGTGGCCGTCGGGCGCGGAGCGCGCGATCGCCTCGGTGCCGATCTGCGTGGCGCCGCCGCCGCGGTTCTCCACCGTGACCGGCTGGCCCAGCGCCGCGGCCAGCGCCGGCTGCAGCGCGCGCGCCACGATGTCGTTGGCCCCACCGGGCGGGTAGGGCACCAGGATGCGCACCGGCTTGGCGGGCCAGGCCTGCGCGCGCAGCCCGGTGGCGTGGATGAGTGCTGCGGCGGCCAGCGCCACCATCGCGCACGCCGCGAAACGGGACCGACCGACTGCGATCATCGACTCACCTCCGTGAAAACCCCGCGCTAGCGGGCAAGCCACGCCTGAAGCCGGTACAGGCCACGCTCGAGTTCGCGCGCGCCGCGCTCGGCAAGCGCCGCCGCGGCCAAGTGCCGGTCGACCGCAGCCTCGAGGGCTTCACGATCGGCCGCGCCCTCGACGATCACGACCCAGCCCGGTACCCGGGCGGCGACGGGTCGATCCTTCTTCTCGGCCGTCTTCACGCTGGAGGCCACGGTATCGGCGACGCACAGGTGCACCGCCGACACCCCGGGCTCGCCCAGCAGGGCAGGCAGCGGTCCGGCGCACAGCCATTCGCGCAGGCCCGGCGCAGCCTCCTCGGCAGCGTCGAAGCGCAGGGTGCACACCAGGCCACCGGCCAGCGTGCCGCGCGTCCACTCGACCCGGCACAGCGAGCGCACGTTGTTGACCATCTGCGGCGCGACCCGCCGGGTGGTGTCCGTCGGCGAATTGAGGCGCGCGAGGTAATCGGGCCCGGTGTGGACGTCCGGGTCGATCGTCTCGTAGAGCGTGAAGAACTCGGGGCTGCCCGCAAGCGCGGCATAGCGCCGGCCGCGCAGGAAGCCGGGAATGCCCACGCGCTCGGCGAGGTGCTCGCCGTTGTGCCAGGCGTAGAAGTCCGCCCGCGCCGCCTCGCGCGCGTCCTGCCAGATGGTGATCGCGCCGCGACCGGCCAGTGTCGCCGTGAGTGCCGTCATGCGCGGATCATGCGCCGTGGCCGGGCCCGGGAGCAAGCCGTCGCGCAGCCCCTGCACCGCGAGACGGCGCGACTTGCGGGCCGGGGCGCCGCAGCCGACCCCTGCGCCGCCCGGGACACGGCACGAGCGGTGTCCGCGGCACCACGCGGCCCTTGCCCGGACCGAACCCTCGCGCGTCGCCGCGAAGCCCGATCCACAAGCCGCGCCCCGCGGCTAGGCCCCGCCGGTGCCGTCGAGCCCGCCCAGCGCGATCTCGGCCGCGCGCAGCACCGCGCGCGCCTTGTTCTGCGTCTCGCGCCATTCGCTGGGCGGATCGGAGTCGGCGACGATGCCCGCGCCCGCCTGCACGTACAGTTGCCCGTCGCGCAGCACCGCGGTGCGGATGGCGATCGCCACGTCCATGTCGCCATGGAAGCCCAGGTAACCGACCGCGCCGCCATAGATGCCGCGCCGGGTCGGTTCGAGTTCGTCGATGATCTCCATCGCACGCACCTTCGGCGCGCCGGAGAGCGTGCCCGCCGGGAAGCAGGCGCGCAGCACCGAGAAGGCATCCTCGCCCTCGCGCAACCGGCCCTCGACGTTGGAGACGATGTGCATCACGTGCGAGTAGCGCTCGATCGCCATCTGCTCGGTGACCTGCACGCTGCCGGTGGCCGCCACCCGCCCCACGTCGTTGCGGCCGAGGTCGACCAGCATCACGTGCTCGGCGCGCTCCTTCGGGTCGGCGAGCAGCTCGGTGGCCAGCGCCTCGTCGCACGCGCGATCGGCGCCGCGCGGACGGGTGCCGGCGATCGGCCGCACCGTCACCGTGTCGCCCTCGAGGCGCACGAGGATCTCCGGCGAGGCACCCACGATATGGAAGTCGTCGAAGTCGAACAGGAACATGTACGGCGAGGGGTTGGTCGCGCGCAGCGCCCGGTACAGCGACAGCGGCGGCGCCGGAAACGGCTGCCGGGTGCGCTGCGACAGCACCACCTGCATGATGTCGCCGTCGACGATGTAGCGCTTGGCGCGCTCGACCACCTCGATGAAGCCCTGCTCGGTGAACTCGGACACGGCCGGCTCGGGCGGCACCGCCACCGGCGCCGGTACGGCCAGCGGCATGCGCAGCCGCGCCAGCAGTTCGCGCAACCGGGCCTGGCCACGGGCCCAGGCGCCGTCCTCGCGCGGATCGACGTACACGACCAGGAAGATCTTGCCGCGCAGGTTGTCGAAGACCGCGACCTCTTCGGAGAACAGCATCACCACGTCGGGCGTGCCGATCGGGTCGGGCTTGTCCGCCCCGGCCAGCCTGCGCTCGATGTAGCGCACCGTGTCGTAGCCGAAGTAGCCGACCATGCCGCCGCACACCCGCGGCAGCGCCGGCTCGTGCGCCACGCGCAGCGCGGCGAGACAGTCGCGCACGTAGTCGATCGGGTCGGCGACCTCGCGCTGCTCGACCACCTGTCCGTCGGTGATGCGACGGCAGCGCAGCCCGGTGACCTCGATGCGATCGCGCGCAGGCAGGCCGATGACCGAGTAGCGCCCGAATCGCTCGCCGCCCTGCACCGATTCGAGCAGGTAGCTGTAGGGCGCGTTCGCGAGCTTGAGGTAGGCCGAGAGCGGGGTATCGAGGTCGGCGAAGGTCTCCAGGTACAGCGGCACCCGGTTGCAGCCCTCGGCCGCGAGTTCGCGCAGGCGCTGTTCGGTCATCGGATCAACCGCTCCGCCTCGACCAGGCTGTCGACGATCGCATCGGCATCGACCGTGCGGATGTCCACGCCCTCGTTGTAGCCGTAGCTCACGCACACCACCGGGCACCCGGCGCGGCGCGCGGCGAGCGCATCGTTCGACGAGTCGCCGATCATCAGCAGTTCGGACGGCGGCACGCCCAGCTGCGCGGCGCCATGCAGCAGCGGCGCGGGGTCGGGCTTCTTCACCGGCAGGGTGTCGCCGGCGACCAGCACCGGGAAGTAGGGGGCGAGCCCCATGCGCTCGATCAGCACCTGCGCATAGCGGCCGGCCTTGTTGGTCACGCAGGCGAGCGGCAGGCCGCGCGCACGCATCGCGTCCAGCCCCTCGAGCACGCCGGGGTACAGCTGGCACTCCCAGGATACGGTGTCGAGGTAGTGGCGCTCGTAGACCGGCATCGCCCGCGCGAGTAGCGCCGGATCGGGCACGCCGTCGCGGCTGCCGGCGACCAGGCGCTCGAC
>JBIPNU010000355.1:0-3699 GCA_044370615.1 Burkholderiales bacterium | reverse complement strand
GCCCCCCTCCACCCCCACCTGGCGCGCGCCGGCGTAGAACTGCGCGGCGTCACGCCAGTCGAGCACCTCGTCGCCGGTCTCGACCATCAGCAGGTAGCGCTCGGGCCGGGTGATCGGCTCGACCGCCAGCGACTCGAGTTCGGCGAGATGGCCTGCGGTCAGCGTCCACGCGGCACCGGTGTGGAGATTGCGCTGCGGGCCGAGGCGGGCAGCCAGCAGCCGCCAGGGGCGCACCGCCGGGTTCACCAGCACGGCGCGCGCGCCGTGCCGCTCGGCGAGCGCGGTGGCGTAGTAGCCGCCCAGCGAACTGCCGACGAATGTCACACCCGACGGATCGTCGGGCAGCAGCACCTCGATGCTGGCGATTGCCTCGCGCGGTGCATGCGGCAGCGCCGGGCAGGCATACTGGTCGAGGACGTCGAGTTCGGCCATCCGGGCCTCGAGCAGGCGGGCCTTGATCGACGCGGGCGAACTGTTGAATCCGTGCAGGTAGAAGATCATCGGGAGGTCGGACGGCGGCCGGCAGCCGGTGCGGCCCGGGCCGCCCGGCCGGGGGCGGGGCGCCGAGGGTAGCAGTCCGGCACGCCGACGGTCTAACATGTTCTCCGAACGGGCGGGCACCGGCACCGGCGGCAAGCCCGCGGTGCGCGAACCAATCCCGGCCGCCGGAGGCTGGCGCCGCCGGCAACCGGACCGATCAGACCCGTACCGTCCCCACCCCCTGGAGGAGTCCATGACGAAGACCGTCGTTTCCGCGGTGCGTGCCGCGCGCCTGTTCGCCCTGGCCGTGCTGCTCGCCGCCACCGGGCTGCTCGCCTCGCCGCCGGCCGCCGCCCAGAAATGGACCACCGCCGCGCCGATTCCGGTGGGCGCCGAGGAGGTCTACGGCATCGCCGCCAACGGTCGCCTGTACGTGTTCGGCGGGCTCGCGCCGGGCTGGAAGCCGATGGGCATGGTGTTCGAATACGATCCCGGCGCCGATCGCTGGACCCGCAAGCGCGACATGCCGGTGTTCCTGCACCACGTCGCGCTCGCCACGATGAACGGCAAGATCTACGTGTTCGGTGGATTCCGCCTGCCGGAGAAGGGCGTGGCCGCCTGGGAACCGGTGAACGCCACGTGGGAATACGACCCGGTCGCCGATACCTGGCGCACCCTGGCACCGTCTCCGGTGGCGCGCGGCGCGCACAACGCGGTGGTGGTGGACAATCGCATCCACCTCGTCGGCGGCGCCGGGCTGCACCCTGGCTCGAAGGAAACCGCGCTGCATCCGGCGCGCCCCCACCGGGCGCTGGGCACGCACGAGGTCTACGATCCGGCGACCAACAGCTGGTCGGCCCGCGCCGAGATGCCCACCGCGCGCAATCATGGCGCGGCCGGCGTGGTCGATGGTCGCATCTACGTGATCGGCGGACGCATCGGTTCGGTGTTCATCACCACCGCGTCGAACACCGACATCGTAGAGGAGTACGACCCGAAGACCGACAGCTGGGGACGCCTGCGCGCGCCGATGCCCACCGCCCGCAGCGCCGTGGCCTGGGGCGTGCACGGCGGGCGCATCTACGTGGTCGGCGGCGAAGTGCGCCACCGCGACCACTGGGCCACGTACACCGCCGTCGAGGCCTTCGATCCGCGCACCAACCAGTGGGAGCGCCTGCCCGGCCTGCCTATGCCCCGGCATGGCCTCGCCGCCGACTTCCTCGGCAATCGCCTGCATGTCGTGAGCGGCCAGGTCCAGTCCGGCACCAACGCCCCGGGGCTGGTCGCGAACGTCGACCGCCACGACGTGCTGGTGGTCGAGAGTGGCCGCTGAGCACGGACGCATCCGGTCCGCGGCGAGCCGTTGGCGGCTCGCCGCGATCGGCGGCGCGCTCGCCGCGCTGCTCGCCGCGACGGGCCCGTCGGCTGCGGCGCAGGCGGTAGCGAAGGATGCCTGCGCCGCCGGGCCGGGCGTGCGACTCGTCGAGTCCCCGCAGTACCGGCTCGCCTGGCGCAGCGATCCGACGCCGGTGCCGGTCGGGCGTCTGTTCGCGCTGGAGGTCACCGTCTGCCCCCGCGCCCCCGGCGGCGCGGTCGCCGCCCTGGGCGTCGATGCGCGGATGCCCGCCCACGGGCACGGCATGAACTACAAGCCTTCGGTCAAGCCGGTCGGCGACGGACGCTACAGGGTCGAGGGACTGATGTTCCACATGCCCGGCCAGTGGGAACTGGTGTTCGAGGTGCGCGAGACCGGCAGGGTCGAGCGCATCGTCCAGGCGCTCGCGGTGCGGTGAAGCGGCCCGCCGCCGCGCTCGCCCTCCTGCTCGCTGTGGCGCAGTCGCCGACTGCGCCGGCGACTGCCGCGAGCCTCGGGCGCGAGGAGATCGCCGCCATCCTCGCGCACGGTCCGTGGCCTCCGCCCGTGCCCGTCGACCCGAGCAACCGGGTCGCGCGATCGGCGTCGGCCACACGCCTGGGCGCGCGCCTGTTCTTCGACACCCGGCTGTCGGCCGACGGTTCGCTCGCCTGTTCGAGTTGCCACGTGCCCGAGGCGGGTTGGGCGGAGCGTCGGTCGGTGGCCGTCGGGCTTGCACCCACCGACCGCAATACGCCCAGCGTGATGGACGCGGTGTTCAACCGCTGGTTCGGCTGGGCCGGGTCGACCGATTCGCTGTGGGCAGCCAGCCTGCGGCCGCTCGCCGATGCGCGCGAGCTGGGCAGCGTCGAGCGCAGCGTGCCGGCGCGGGTGCGCGAGGCACCGGATCTCGCCTGCGGCTACCGCGAGGCCTACGGCAGGCCGCCCCCCGCGGACGACGAACGCCTGCTCGCCGACCTGGGCAAGGCGCTCGCCGCCTTCCAGGCGACGCTGGTCAGCGCGCGCACGCCGTTCGACGACTACCGCGATGCGCTCGCCCGCGGCGATCGCGAGGCCCAGGCTCGCTACCCGGCCGACGCGCTGCGCGGCCTGCGCCTGTTCGTCGGCCGCGCGCAATGCAACCTGTGCCACCTCGGCCCGCGCTTCACCAACGGCGAGTTCGATCGGGTGGGCATCCCCACCCGTCGACCCGACGGACGCCACGACTGGGGGCGCTACGACGGCGTCAAGGCGCTGCGCGCGAGCCGCCACTCGCTGCTCGGTCCGCACAACGATGACCCCGCACGCAGCGACACCCGGGCTACCCGGCACGCCGCGCTCGACCCGGAACTGCTGGGCGCCTTCCGAGTGCCCGGCCTGCGCGGCGTCGAGCGCACCGCGCCGTACATGCACGACGGGTCGATCGCCAGCCTGCGCGAGGTGGTGCTGCACTACTCGACGATCAGCGACGAGAAGCTGGCCCTGGCCACCCCGCACCCGCACGCCGAGCCCGGCGACGAGCAACCCCGGCGCGCCGAGGGCAGCCTGCTGCGCCGGCTCGATCTCACCGCTCGCGAGATCGACGAGCTGGTGGCCTTCCTGCGCTCGCTGACCCCGCGACGCGCGATCCCGCGGCCACCGCTCGCCTCGGCATCGACCCGGTGTCCGCCAGCGCCCGCGCGCGCGACACCGCCCGGCTCAGTTCGACAGACGACGGGCCAGTTCGAGCAGCATCGTGTCCTGGCCGCGGGCCGCGACCAGCGATAGACCGAGCGGGCAACCCTGAACGCTGGCGAGCGGCAGCGTCACCTGCGGCAGGCGGGCCAGACCGGCGATGCACAGAATCGCCAGCGCGCGCGCGCGGA
>JBIPNU010000319.1:0-4045 GCA_044370615.1 Burkholderiales bacterium | reverse complement strand
CGCACGAGGTGCGGGTGCGGTTGCGCACGGCGGCGGTCAATCCGTCCGACGTGAAGGCGCGCGGCGGGTCGCGGCCGGTGCTGCCGCCTGCGGTCATCCCGTGCAGCGACGGGGCCGGGGTCATCGACGCGGTGGGGCCCTGGGTGGACCCGGGTCGGCTGGGCGAGCGGGTGTGGACCTACAACGCGCAGTGGGGGCGGGCTTCCGGTACCAGCGCGCAGTATGTGTGCCTGCCCGAGTCGCTGGTGGTGCCGCTGCCGGCAGGCCTGGACGACGCCCAGGGTGCGTGCCTCGGCATTCCCTGCATGACCGCGCATCGCTGCCTGTTCGCCGACGGACCGGTCGACGGCATGACCGTGCTCGTCACCGGTGGGGCAGGCGTGGTCGGCCATTACGCGATCCAGATGGCGAAGTGGGCGGGCGCGCGCGTGGCCACGACCGTGAGTTCGCCGGCCAAGGCCGCGCATGCCCGGGCCGCGGGGGCCGACCTGGTGGTCGACTACCGCCGCGAAGACGTCGTGCAGGCGGTGCGATCCGGCCTGGGCGGCATCGATCGCGTGGTCGATGTCGACCTCGGCAGCAACCTGCAGGTCACCTCGGAGCTGCTGCGTCCCGGCGGGGTGATCGCGGCCTACGCGACGACCGGCAAGCCGGTGCCGGAGCTGCCGTATGCGCGGCTGCTGTGGAAGAACCCGACGATCCGGCAGGTGTTCGTCTACACGCTGCCGGAGGCGGTGCGTCGCCAGGCGATCGCCGACATCGCCCGCTTCGTCACCTCGGCGCCGCGGCAGTTCGCGATTGCAGCCCGCTTTCCGCTGGCCGAGGTGGTGGCGGCGCATCAGGCGGTCGAGCGCGGCGACAAGATCGGGCAGGTGATCCTCGACCTGCCCTGATCGCGCCCGCCGACGGGGCGGTCGCCTGAATCACGGCATGGTCGCGGACACGGTCGACGATCAGCGACCGGTCGGGTCGCGCGTGCGCCGCGCTGCCGCTAGAGTACGAGCGGGATTCCGCCGGCTCGCGGCGGAAGGTTCTCCGGAGAGGGCACGATGGATGCACGCGAACGCGAACTGCTCGACCGGGTGGCGGGACATGTGCTGCGCCGGCCCGACTATCCGCCGGCGCCGGACGTCGAGCGCCTGCTCGTCCGCCTGAACGCCGCCCGCGGCGACGTGACGCGCATCCTGCTCGAGCGCGTGGTGGTGCTGGAGGCGGCGCTCGATGCGGTTCGCGACCAGGCGGCGCGCGAGCGGGAGCAGGCGGCCGCGGTGCGCGCCGGCGCAGCGCACGCCGGGCGTACGCCTGCCGGGGCCGGACGATTGCTGCGCGAGGCGGCGGCGGTGGCCGCCGGCGTGGTCGGTGGCACGCTGCTGCTGCGCGGGATCGATGCGGCGGCCGGCGAACTGGCGGGCCTCGTCTCCGACGACCCGGTCGCGGGCGCGGGTGCGGCGGGCGACCTGTCGGCCGAGGCGAGCGATCCCGGCCTCGACTGGGCCTGACCGCGTCGGCGCGGCCCGGTCGCCCGGTCCCTCGGGTAGAGTCGTCACCGCCGCGTCCCGATGACCGGCGAGCGGCGGTATCCGGCGCAGACCGGATCCGCCCGGCGGCCGACGCCCGGAGGTCCGGATCGCGTCGCCGCGGCGAGGAGGGCAGCGATGCGAAGGCGAGTTCCAGGCAGAACGACGACCGGATCCGTGGTCGGGTGCATGGCGGCGGTGCTCGCGCTGGCCGCGGGCGAGGCGCGAGGCCAGGCGCCCGCCTGGCCGACCAAGCCGATCCGCATCATCGTTCCGTATGCGCCCGGCGGCCCGTTCGACGAAGTGGCGCGCATCCTGTCGCAGCGGCTCCACGAAAGCTGGGGGCAGCCGGTACTGGTCGAGAATCGCAGCGGCGCGGGCGGCAGCATCGCCGCCGAGTTCGTCGCGCGCTCGGCGCCGGACGGCTACACCCTGCTGCACGGCAATGCCGGACCGCTCACGATCAACCCCAGCCTGATGCGCAAGGTCGGCTACGACCCGGTGCGCGACTTCGCGCCGGTCTCGCTGCTGCTCACCTCGGCGATGGTGCTGGTGGTGCATCCGTCGTTGCCGGTGCGCAGCGTGGCCGACCTGGTGCGTCTGGCGCGCGCGCACCCCGGCGAACTCAACTACGCCTCGGCCGGCGTGGGCAATCTCCAGCACCTGGGCATGGAGTCGCTGCAGGCGAGGGCCGGCATCCGCATGAACCACGTGCCGTACAAGGGGGCCGCGCCCGCCTTCGTCGACATCTTCGGCGGACGCATCGGCCTCATGTTCGCCAACGTCGTGGGAGCCATGCCGCACATCAAGGCCGGCAAGCTGCGAGCGGTCGCGGTGTCCTCGGCGAGGCGATCCGCCAGCCTTCCCGAGGTCCCCGCGGTCGCCGAAACCTATCCCGGCTTCGACATGCCGGCGTGGATGGGCATCCTCGCCGCCGCAGCGACGCCGCGGGACATCGTCGCGCGCCTGAGCGCGGAGTTCGCACGCATCATGCAGCATCCCGAGGTGCGGCCGCGGCTGATCGCGCAGGGGGCCGACCCGGTCGGGGGATCGCCGGCCGACCTCGCGGCCGTGATCGCGCGCGAACTCGAACTCTACGGCTCGATCATCCGCCAGTCGGGCATCCGCCCGGAGTGACCGCCCCGCGGTGGCCGGCGGTGCCGGGGCACCGCACACGCGGCGTGCAGGCGCGACCATGGATCGTCTCCAGGGATCGTCTCCACCGGTCCGACCGTGCCCGTGGCCCGACCTCGCGAGCTCGATCTGCCACGCGGCAGGCTGCTTCGCAGGCCGGCCCTCCTGCCACGGCGAGGCTCGCCGTCGTCGGTCGGCAGGGCCCGGACCGCCTGCCGGACCCGCCGGCGCAAACGGTGCCGGTCGGCGGCTTCGCGCCCCGGTCGACCTAGGACCCGAAGAACTCCTTCACCTTGTCGAACCAGCCGCGCGTCCGGGGCTGGTGACGCGACGGATCGGCGCTGGAGATCGCCTCGAACTCCTCGAGCAGTTCGCGTTGCCGCGGGGTGAGGCTCACCGGCGTCTCGACCAGCACGTGGCAGAGCAGGTCGCCGGGCTGATTGCCGCGCACCGGCTTGATGCCCTTGCCCCGCAGCCGGAACACACGCCCGGTCTGGGTCTCGGCCGGCACGCGGATGCGGGCATGCCCGTCGAGCGTCGGAATCTCGATCTCGCCGCCGAGCGCGGCCGTGACCACCGACACCGGCATCTCGCAGTGAAGGTCCGAGCCCTCGCGCCGGAACACCGCGTGCTCCCGCACCTGGATCACCACGTAGAGGTCGCCCGGTGGCCCGCCGTTGGCGCCCGGTTCGCCTTCGCCGCTCAGCCGGATCCGGTCGCCCTCGTCCACGCCGGGCGGGATGCGCACCGACAGGGTCTTCTGCTGGCGCACCGTGCCCGCGCCCTCGCAGTCGGCGCAGGGCGTGGGGATCATGCGCCCGCTGCCATGGCAGCGCGGGCAGGTCTGCTGGATGGAGAAGAAACCCTGCTGGATGCGGACCTGCCCGTGCCCGTCGCAGGTCGAGCAGGACACCGGCTGGGTGCCGGGCTTGGCGCCCGATCCGGAGCAGGTATCACAGCGGGCGTGGGTCGGGATCCGGATGCGGGTCTCGGTACCCCGTGCAGCTTCCTCGAGCGAGATCTCGAGGTTGTAGCGCAGGTCGGCACCGCGATAGACCCCGCTGCGTCCGCGTCCGCCGCCGAAGATCTCGCCGAAGATGTCGCCGAAGGCCTCGGCGAAGCCGCCGCCGAAGCCGCCGGCGCCTCCGCCCGCCTGGCCTTCCACCCCTGCGTGTCCGAACTGGTCGTAGGCCGCGCGCCGGTTCGCATCGGACAGGACTTCGTAGGCTTCCTTCGCCTCCTTGAAGGCCTCTTCCGCTTTCGGGTTGTCGGGGTTGCGGTCCGGGTGGTGCTTCATCGCCAGTCGGCGATAGGCCTTCTTGAGCGCGTCCTCGTCGGCGTCGCGGTTGACGCCCAGCACCTCGTAGTAGTCGCGTTTCGCCATGCTCACCCCG
>JBIPNU010000318.1:0-4048 GCA_044370615.1 Burkholderiales bacterium | reverse complement strand
GGCAGCACTTTGTCGGGGCGCGCGATGGCAGCCAGCTGCGCGAGCCGCGGATCCGGCACCTCGACCACGCCCACGTTGGGCTCGATGGTGCAGAACGGATAGTTCTCCGCCGCGATGCCCGCCTTGGTCAGCGCGTTGAACAGGGTGGACTTGCCGACGTTGGGAAGGCCGACGATGCCGCACTTGACACTCATGCTCTACTCCTGCGGGCCCCGCGGGCCCGGTCTGGCCGGTGCGGCGCGGGAGGCCGCCTCCGGACGGGTATGCAGGCGCAGCATCGCGCCCTCGAAGTCGCCGCGGGCGATCCGCTCGGCCTGCTCCAGCGCGCGATCGATCGCCCCGTCGATCCCGGCCTGCTCGGCCGCCGGCGGCGGAGACAGCACGTAGCCGTGCACCTTCGCCTTGTCGCCCGGGTGCCCGATGCCCAGCCGCAGCCGCCAGAACTCTCGCGTGCCCAGGCGCGCAGCGATGTCCCGCAACCCGTTATGGCCGGCGATGCCCCCGCCCAGCTTGAGCCGCACCGTGCCTGCGGGCAGGTCGAGCTCGTCGTGTGCCACCACCACGTCCTGCGGTGCGATCTTGTAGAAGTTCGCCAACGCAGCCACCGACTGTCCGCTCAGGTTCATGAACGTCTGCGGTTCGAGCAGCCAGCACGACTCGCCGGCGAGGCTGACCCTCGCCGCAAGCCCGTGGTAGCGACCTTCCTCGCGCAGCGTGGCCGAGCGGTCGCGGGCCAGCCGGTCGATGAACCAGAAGCCGGCGTTGTGGCGGGTGCGCTCGTACTGCGCCCCGGGATTGCCGAGTCCGACGATGAGCTTCATCCAGTGCCGCCGGTGTCTGGCACGCACATCGCGTGCGCCGCAAGTGCGACGAGGGGCCGCAGCCCCTCGCCCACGAACTGCCGAGGGCGCTTCACGGCGCCCCCGCAGGATCACTTCTTCTTGTCGTCCTTCTTGTCGGCGGGCTTCTTCTCGTCCTTCTTGTCGGCGGCCGGGGCGGCAGCCGCTTCCGCCGTCTTTTCCTCTTCCATCGCGCCGCGCGGCACGGTCGCGCTGGCCACCGGCGAGTCGCCGCGGGCAAGCCCTGGCAGGCGCACGCCTTCGGGCAGCTTGAGATCGGACAGATGGACACTGTGGCCCACCGTGATCGCGGACAGGTCCACCTCGATGAACTCTGGCAGGTTGCGCGGCAGGCACGCGACTTCCACCTCGTTCATGATGTGGGTGACGATCGCGCCGTTGAACTTCACCGCCACCGCGTTCTCGGCGTTGACGAAGTGCAGCGGAACCTTCATGTGAAGTTCCTCGTCCTCGGCCACGCGCTGGAAGTCGACGTGCACGACCTCCTTGCGCCACGGATGCATCTGCGCGTCGCGCAGCAGCACCGACAGCTTCGAGCCATCCAGTTCCATCGCCAGCACCGAGGCGTGGAACTTCTCGTTGCGCAGCTTCTGCCAGAGATCCTTGTGGTCGAGTTCGATCGACTGGGCGGGCTGGCCCCCGCCGTAGAGCACGCCGGGCACGGTGCCGGCGCTGCGCAGGCGGCGGCTCGCACCCTTGCCCTGCAGCTGGCGCGATTTCGCGCTGACTTCGAGAGACATGATGTTTCCTTCGTGTTCACCGCCCCGCGACCAGGGCGGCGGTGGGAATCCCGCGCAGCCGCGATCGGCCGACGGGGCGTGTGACCGCGGCATCGCCGCGGCGGGTGGTCAGTCCATCAGCAGCGAACTGACCGAATCCTCGTTGCTCACCCGCAGGATGGTCTCCGCGAGCAGTGAGGCCACCGACAGCTGCCGGATGCGGCTGCACGCCGCCGCCGCTTCCGACAGCGGGATGGTGTCGGTCACCACCAGTTCGTCCAGATGGCCGGCCGAGTGCGAGATGCGCTCGATCGCCGGCCCCGACAGCACCGCGTGGGTGCAGTAGGCCACCACGCGGGCGGCCCCGTGCTCCTTGAGTGCCTGCGCGGCCTTCACCAGCGTGCCGGCGGTATCGACCATGTCGTCGACGATCACGCAGGTGCGCCCCTCGACATCGCCGATGATGTTCATCACCTCGGAGACGTTCGCCTTCGGGCGGCGCTTGTCGATGATCGCGAGATCGGCCTCGAGCCGGCTCGCCATCGCGCGCGCGCGCACCACGCCGCCGGTGTCGGGCGAGACCACGCACAGGTCGTCGTGGTTCTGCTTCCACACGTCGGCGAGCAGGATCGGCTGGCCGTAGATGTTGTCCACGGGAATGTCGAAGAAGCCCTGGATCTGATCGGCATGCAGGTCCATGGTGATCACCCGGTCCACGCCCACCGACTGCAGCATGTTCGCCACCACCTTCGCGGTGATCGGTACCCGCGCCGAGCGCGGGCGGCGGTCCTGCCGTGCGTAGCCGAAATACGGGACGGCAGCGGTGACCCGCGCGGCCGACGAGCGCTTGAGCGCATCGACCATCGCCATCAGTTCCATCAGGTTGTCGTTGGCCGGCGAACACGTGGACTGCAGCACGAACACATCGCGCCCGCGCACGTTCTCGAGCAGTTCGACCTGGGTCTCGCCATCGCTGAAGCGACCCACCGCTGCCCGCCCCAACTGGATATTGAGGTGGCGAACCACTCCTTCGGCGAGCCGTCGGCTCGCCGAACCGGAGAACACCATCAACCGGTCGTAGGCCATGCTCGCGCTTCCCTTCGCCCGGTTGCCCCGGTTCGGCGCACCGGCGCCGGCCGGGCCCGCCCTGGCCTCGACCGGCCTTCCTGCCGATGCGGATGGATGGCTGGGGAGGTAGGGATCGAACCTACGAATGCCGGAATCAAAATCCGGTGCCTTACCACTTGGCGACTCCCCAGGAGAACCCTGGCCGCCCGACCCTGCCGCGCTACGCTCCGGGCACCAGCCCGGCGAGCGGGTGCCGGTCGAGCCCGGCAGCCACGAAACCCTGCATCGGGGGCGGCCGTCGCGCAAACACCGCCCGCGCCTCGGCCTCCGTGGCGAACGCCGCGAACACGCAGGCACCCGACCCGCTCATCGCCGCCGGCCCCTGCTGCCGAAGCCACGCGAGATGCACGGCAACGGCCTCGAAGCGCCGCGTCACCACCGCCTCCAGGTCGTTGCGACCGGGGGCAAGCGGAAACCGGAGACGAGCTCCCGAAGAACCCGAGATTGTCACCGGCGGGGCGTTCCGTGTCAATTCCGGCGCGCTGAACACCTCGCGCGTGGCCACTGCAACCGGCGGCGCCAGCACGACGTACCAGGCGGGCTCGGCGTCGATCGGCTCGAACCGCTCGCCAATGCCGCGGGCGAGCGCGGTTCGCCCGTACACGAACACCGGCACATCCGCGCCGAGGGTGAGACCGATCGCCTGCAGGTCGGCCGAGTCCAGTCCGGTGCCCCACCGATGGTTGAGCGCGATGAGCACCGTGGCCGCGTCCGAACTGCCCCCGCCGAGTCCGCCGCCCTGCGGTATGCGCTTGTCGAGCGCAATCCGCGCGCCGCGCCGGCAGCCGGTGGCCGCCTGCAGCGCACGCGCCGCCCGCACCGACAGGTCGTCGTCCTCGGACACGCCGGGCAGGTCGACCACCCGCGCGATGCGCCCATCTTCGGTCGTCTCGAGCCCGACCGAGTCGGCGAGGTCGATGAAGCGGAATACCGTCTCCAGCAGGTGATAGCCATCGGCGCGGCGGCCGGTCACATGCAGCGCGAGGTTGAGCTTGGCCGGGGCGGGATACCACTCGAGCCCGGCCGGTCGGGCCACGGCCGCCGGCGCACTCACGAGCCGTCCGCCCCGCCGACGGGTGGTTGCAGCCAGGCGTCGATCAGCAGCCTCACGCGCAACCCGCGCGCCTCGACCTCCAGCCGGCGCGGCAACGCCGCGAGCGGGTGGGCCGAATAGACCGGGATCGTCACCGACCAGCCGTCCTCGGCAAAGGCGATGAGCCGACCCCGCTCGTCGCGCGCCACCGCTTCGCTGCGCCCGCCGGGCCCGGGCTGACCGCGGACCCAGTAGCGCAGCCCGTCGAGCGGCAGCGCGAAGCCGAGCGCTTCGATCATCAGGGACTG
>JBIPNU010000316.1:0-4055 GCA_044370615.1 Burkholderiales bacterium | reverse complement strand
TGCCGAGTGGAAACCCGAGGACCTCGCCGCGGTGATCGCGAAGGCCGCCTCGGGGGCGCTGTCGCTCGACGGGCTGATCACCCACCGCTCGCCGGCCTACGCCGCGCCGGCGGCCTATCGCACGGCGTTCAGCGACGCCGCGTGCCTGAAGATGGTTCTCGACTGGAGCCTTGCACGATGAGCTCGACCCCTGCACCCGGAGAGGTCTCGCCGGTCCGATTCGCGATGAAGGCCGCGCTGCGAGCCGAAGCGGCCCAGGAACCCGATCCGGTGCACACCGGACCCGCGACCCGCGAGACGCAGATCATCGCGATCTACGGCAAGGGCGGCATCGGCAAGAGCTTCACGCTCGCCAACCTCAGCTACATGATGGCGCAGCAGGGCAAGAAGGTCCTGCTGATCGGCTGCGATCCGAAGAGCGACACCACCAGCCTGCTGTTCGGCGGGAAGGCCTGCCCCACGATCATCGAGACCTCCTCGCGCAAGAAGCTCGCGGGCGAGGCGGTGGCCATCGGCGACGTGTGCTTCAAGCGCGATGGCGTGTTCGCGATGGAACTCGGCGGCCCCGAGGTCGGTCGCGGCTGCGGCGGGCGCGGGATCATCCACGGCTTCGAGACCCTCGAGAAGCTGGGCTTCCACGACTGGGGCTTCGACTACGTGCTGCTCGACTTCCTCGGCGACGTGGTCTGCGGGGGCTTCGGCCTGCCGATCGCGCGCGACATGTGCCAGAAGGTCATCGTCGTCGGCAGCAACGACCTCCAGTCGCTGTACGTCGCGAACAACGTCTGCTCGGCCGTCGAATACTTCCGCAAGCTGGGCGGCAATGTCGGCGTCGCGGGCCTGGTCATCAACAAGGAAGATGGAACCGGCGAGGCACGCGCGTTCGCCGCGGCGGCCGGCATCCCGGTGCTCGCGTCGATTCCCGCCCACGAGGACATCCGCCGAAAGAGCGCGAACTACGAAATCATCGGCCGCCCGGAAAGCCAGTGGGGGGCACTGTTCGAGGAACTCGCCACCAACGTGGCCCTCGCCCCGCCGGTGCGTCCGCGACCGCTGACCCAGGACGCGCTGCTCGGGCTGTTCAGCAGCGAGGCCACTGGTCGCGACGTGGTGCTGGAGCCGGCGAGCCAGGCCGACATGCTCGGGCGCGAGACGGTCGAGCGCAAGACCCTCGAAGTGGTCTACGACGCCGCATGAACGATCTCGCGCGTCCTCCCGGCATTCCTCCCGAGACGGCCTTGCCTGCGGGTGGCGACGGCCTGGGCTGCCACGCTGGCCGCGACCAGCTCGAGCGTGCGGCTCGCGCGGCAGGCAAGAGCGAAGCGCTCGATGCCTACGCGCGCGACTACCCGAAGGGACCGCACGACCAGCCGCAGTCGATGTGCCCGGCCTTCGGCAGCCTGCGCGTGGGGCTGCGCATGCGGCGCACCGCGACCGTGCTGTCCGGTTCGGCCTGCTGCGTGTACGGACTCACCTTCACGTCCCACTTCTACGGCGCACGGCGCACGGTGGGCTATGTTCCGTTCAATTCCGAAACGCTGGTCACCGGCAAGCTGTTCGAGGACATCCGCGAGGCCGTGCACAAGCTGGCCGACCCGGCGCTCTACGACGCGGTGGTGGTGATCAACCTCTGCGTGCCCACCGCGTCCGGCGTGCCGCTGCAACTGCTGCCGCGCGAGATCGACGGGGTGCGGGTGATCGGCATCGACGTGCCGGGCTTCGGCGTGCCCACGCACGCCGAGGCGAAGGACGTGCTCGCCGGCGCGATGCTGCGTTACGCGCGCGGCGAGGCCGAGGCCGGACCGGTGCCGGCGCCGCGCGGGCGTGGCGGCGACTCGGGCTCGCGACCGTCGGTGACGCTGCTGGGCGAGATGTTCCCGGCCGACCCGGTGGGCATCGCGATGATGCTCGAGCCGATGGGGCTCTCCGCGGGGCCGGTGGTGCCCACGCGCGAGTGGCGCGAACTGTACGCGGCGCTCGACTGCGCCGCGGTGGCGGCGCTGCATCCGTTCTACACCGCGAGCGTGCGAGAGTTCGAGGCGGCGGGCAGGCCAGTGGTGGCCTCCGCGCCGGTCGGGCATGACGGTACCGAGGCCTGGCTCGAGGCGGTGGGACGCGCCGCGGCCGTGCCGGCCGATCGCATCGGCGCGGCGAAGGACCGCATCCTGCCGGCGATTCGCGGCGCGCTCGCGCGCACGCCGATCCGTGGCCGGATCACGATGAGCGGCTACGAGGGTTCGGAGCTGCTGGTCGCCCGGCTGCTGGTCGAGAGCGGCGCGGACGTGCGCTACGTCGGCACCGCCTGTCCCCGCACCCCCTGGAGCGAGCCGGATCGCGAGTGGCTCACCGCGCGCGGAGTGCATGTTCAGTATCGCGCCTCGCTCGAGCAGGACCTCGCCGCGATGGCCGAATTCCAGCCCGACCTCGCCATCGGCACCACGCCGGTGGTGCAGGCGGCCAAGGAGCGCACGATCCCGGCGCTCTATTTCACCAACCTGATCTCGGCCCGGCCCCTGATGGGCCCGGCGGGTGCCGGCTCGCTGGCAACCGTGATCAACGCCGCGATGGGCAACCGCAGCCGCTTCCAGGCGATGCGCGAGTTCTTCGAGGGCGTGGGCGAGGGCGATTCGGCCGGCGTCTGGCAGCGCGAGGACGGCGTGCCCGAGTCGCGGCCGGAGTTCCGGGAACAGTACGCGCGCCAGCTCGCGAAGCTTGCCCGCCAGCGCAAGTCCGAGGAGATGATCTGATGCTCGTCCTCGACCACGATCGCGCGGGTGGCTACTGGGGCGCGGTGTACGTCTTCACCGCGCTGAAGGGCCTGCAGGTGGTGATCGACGGGCCTGTGGGGTGCGAGAACCTGCCGGTGACCTCGGTGCTGCACTACACCGACGCGCTGCCGCCGCACGAGCTGCCGATCGTCGTCACCGGCCTCGCCGAGGAGGAACTGGGCCAGCACGGCACCGAGGGCGCGATGAAGCGCGCGCACGCCACCCTCGACCCCGGGCTGCCGGCCGTGGTGGTGACCGGCTCGATCGCCGAGATGATCGGTGGTGGGGTCACGCCCGAAGGCACCGCGCTGATGCGCTTCCTGCCGCGCACGATCGACGAGGACCAGTGGCAGAGCGCCAACCGCGCGCTCTACTGGCTGTGGACCGAATTCGCCTCGAAACGCGGCACCATGCCCGAGCGGCGCGAGCGCAAGCCGGGCGACCGGCCTCGCGTGAACATCATCGGGCCCAGCTACGGCATGTTCAACTCGCCGAGCGACGTGGCCGAGATCCGGCGCCTGGCCGAGGGCATCGGCGCCGAGGTGAACATGGTGTTCCCGCTCGGCAGCCACCTCGCCGACATCCGCCGGCTGGTCGACGCCGACGTGAACATCTGCATGTACCGCGAGTTCGGCCGCATGCTCTGCGAGGCGCTCGACCGCCCCTACCTGCAGGCGCCGATCGGGCTGCACAGCACCACCGCCTTCCTGCGCAAGCTGGGCGAGCTGCTGGACCTCGATCCCGAGCCGTTCATCGAGCGCGAGAAGCACACCACGATCAAGCCGGTGTGGGACCTGTGGCGGTCGGTGACCCAGGACTTCTTCGGCACCGCGAGTTTCGCGATCGTCGCCAACGAGACCTACACCCGCGGCGTTCGCCATTTCCTCGAGGACGAGCTGGGTCTGCCCTGCGCGTTCGCGGTGGCGAGACTCGCCGGCGAGAAGACCGACAACGAGGCGGTGCGCCGGATGGTGCGCGAGAAGGCGCCACTGGTGATGTTCGGCAGCTTCAACGAGCGGATGTATCTCGCCGAATGCGGCTCGCGCGCCTCGTACATCCCCGCCTCGTTCCCCGGCGCGATCATCCGTCGTCACACCGGCACGCCGTTCATGGGCTACTCGGGGGCGACCTGGCTGGTGCAGGAGGTGTGCAACGCGCTGTTCGACGCGCTGTTCCACATCCTGCCGCTGGCCACCGACATGGATCGCATCGAGGCTACGCCCTCCCGCCTGCATGTCGAGCTGCCCTGGGACGACGCGGCCCGCACCGCGCTCGAGGCGTCGATCG
>JBIPNU010000313.1:0-4081 GCA_044370615.1 Burkholderiales bacterium | reverse complement strand
GGATCGCCCGCGTACATGCGCTGGTCGAAGAGTGGCGCGCCTCGGTCGCGCCGCAGCGCGACAGCGACCAGCTGCCGATGCGGCCCGAGCGGGTCTGCCGCGAACTGGGCGAGCGCCTGCCCGCCGACGCGGTGCTGGTCTCCGACACCGGCCACTCCGGCATCTGGAGCGGCACGATGGTCGACTTCACCCGCCCGGGTCAGCGCCTGATCCGCTGCGCCGGGTCGCTGGGCTGGGCGCTGCCCGGCGCGATCGGCGTGACGTGCGCACTGCCCTCGCGGCCGGTGGTGTGCTTTGCCGGAGACGGCGGGGCCTACTACCACCTCGCGGAACTCGAGACCGCCGCGCGCTACGGGGTGAAGGCGGTGTTCATCGTCAACAACAATTCCTCGCTCAACCAGGAGATTCCGCACTTCGACCGCGCCTATGGCGGCGATCCGGACGAGCGCGGGCGCGAGATGTGGGGCTTCAGCAACGTCAGTTTCGCCGACGTCGCGCGCGCGCTCGGTTGCCTCGGGCTTCGCGCCGAGACGCCGGCGCAGGTCGGGCGCGCGCTGGAGCAGGCGCTGGCTGCCGACCGACCCGCCGTCATCGACGTGGTCACCGACCACCGCGCGTTCGCCCCGCGCACCTGGACCGGCCAGGCCGGCCCGGCCCACTGACTCCACCCGCCGAGGAGACGCCTTCATGCACGGCTCGCTGGAACATCTGTCCGTCGAACTCGACCTCTGCGCGCCGGGCTGGCAGGCCATCGTCGACGAGCACCCGCCGCTCACGGTCATCGCGCACGACATCATCTTCGGCGAGGGTCCGACCTGGGACGCGGCTGGCGACCAGCTCTACTTCACCGACATCATCGGCGACACCATCTGGAAATGGTCGCGCGCGAAAGGCCAGCAGGTCGTGCTCGCGCCATCGGTCAAGGCCAACGGCACCTGCCTCGACCTCGAGCGCCGGCTGGTGGTGGCCGGCTGGGGAGGGCGCACGCTGTTTCGCGTCGAGTCCGACGGTCGGGTCAGCACGCTCGCCGACCGCTGGCAGGGCGTGAAGCTCAACAGCCCGAACGACGTGGTGTGCCGCTCCGACGGGTCGATCTGGTTCACCGATCCCCCGGGGGGGCTGGTCAACGTCGGCATGGTCGGGCACGACCTGCAGCGCTACCTCGAGACCGCCCCGGTGTTCCGGCTGTCTCCCGACGGGCGCACGCTCGCCGCCGTGACCGAGGACAACATCTATCCGAACGGCCTGTGCTTCTCGCCCGACGAATCCATCCTGTACGTGAACTGCAGCCGCGAGCGGGTGATCCGTGCCTACGACGTACGCGCCGACGGCAGTCTCGGGTCCGCGCGCCTGTTCCACCGCTACGAAGGCCCGGAGCGTGGCGTACCCGATGGCATCAAGTGCGACGTGCGCGGCAACGTCTGGTGCACTGCGCCCGGCGGCATCTGGGTGCATGCACCCTCCGGCACGCCCCTGGTTCGGATCAAGACGCCGGGGCACCACCCCACCAACATCTGCTTCGGCGATGCGGACTGGAAGACGCTCTACATCACGATGATCGGCTCGGTGGTGAGCATGCGCGTGAACGTCGCGGGCGTTCCCTCGCGCTGAGGCAGGATCGCCACACGGATCAACCGGATCGGAGACAGCGATGGCCTGGCAGTTCGACAAAGTGGCAGGGCCCTTCAAGGGCAGGACCGGCGGTCTGTGCTGGGATGGCACCGGCCTGCTGTTCAGCGCGGTGGCCGAGGAACGGGTGCTGCGCCACGATCCTGCGAGCGGCGACACCGCGGTGTTCCGGCGCTGGACCGGGCGGGTGAACGGACTCGCACGAGATGGCGACCACGGCATCTACGCGGCACAGGAGGGCGGTCGCCGCGTGGTCCGCTTCAACCCGGACGGTTCCACCTCGCCCACGCTCGACCTGCTCGACGGCGAGCACCACAACCAGCCGGTCGACGTGATCGTCGATCGCGCGCATCGCGTGTGGTTCGCCGACGCCTGGAACAGCCAGCCGCCTTACGGCCCGCCCGCCTATCCGTTCCTTCCGCACGCCTCGGTGCTGCGGCTGGACCCGACAGGCCCCGACCGCTGGCGGATGGTCCGCTTCACCCACGACACCGCAGGGCCGCGGGCCATCGCGCTCGCAGCCGACGAGCGTGTCCTCTACGTCGCCGACGGCGACGCGGAGCGCGGCGATGTCTGCCAGCTGTTCGCCTATCCGGTCAGCGACTACGGCAGCGCCGGTCCGCGCCACACCCTGCTCACCTTCACCGCCGCCGACCGCGGCATCGAGGGTCTGTGCGTGGACAGCGAGGGGTGCCTGATCGCCTGCATGGGATGGTCCAGGGGCGGAGCGGGTCCGGCGATCGTCGTGATCTCGCCCACGGGCACGATCCTGCAGACGCATGCCTCGCCCGCCGACCTTCCGATGCGCTGCGCGTTCGGCGGCGCCGACCTGTCGACGCTGTATGTCACCGCAGGCGACGGAGCGCTCTATCGCTGCGGCAATACCGGACGAAAGGGTATCGCCCGCCGCTAGCCTCGCCACGACACCGCGCCGGACGGTTGCCCTCCCGGCCGGAGCCCGAAGGGATACTGGGAGGAACGCCATGGATCTCCAGCGCGCTTCAGCATCCGACCCGCACGACTCCACCGACGGCTGGCGCGGGCCCGATCGACAGTCCCCGACCGCGCGGCCGCCCAGGTCGGTGCGCTCCCGCGCGCTGGCCGCAGTCGCCTGCTTCGCGGCGAGCGTGCCGTCCTTCGTGACGCCCGCGGCAAACGCCCAGGCCTATCCGACCCGACCGATCCGGCTCGTCATCCTGAGCACGCCAGGTTCCGGCCCGGACATCGTCGGACGGCTGGTGTCGCAGCGACTGGCCGAGGCCTGGGGCCAGCAGGTGGTGGTCGACCCCCGTCCGGGCGCGAGCGGCATCATCGGCGCGGAGATCGCCGCGCGCGCGGCACCGGACGGGCACACGCTGAGCATCCACACCACCGCCTCGGTGATCCTGTCGGTGATGTACGAGAAGCTCCCGTTCGACCTGCTGCGGGACTTCTCGCCGATCGTGCTGATGGCCTCCACGCCATTCCTTCTGGTCGCCCACCCCGGCGTGCCAGCCAACTCGATGGCCGAGCTGATCGCGCACGCGCGCAGCCGTCCGGGCGAGATGCGCTATGGCTCCGGCGGCTCGGGCTCGCCGCCGCACCTGTCGGCCGAGATGCTGCGCACGATGACCGGCATCGACATCCAGCACATTCCCTACAAGGGAGTGACGCCCGCGCTCGCCGACACCATCGGCGGGCAGATCCACTGGATGATCACGGTAGTCCCCGCGGCACTGGCCGCGATGAAGGCCGGGCGCGTGAAGGCGCTGGGCATCACGAGCGCGAAGCGCTCTTCGCTGCTGCCTGATGTCCCCGCGATCGCCGAGACGGTCCCCGGCTACGAGTACACCGGCTTCTACATGCTGTTCGCTCCCGCGAAGACGCCGCGCCCGATCATCGACAGGCTCAACGCCGAGGTGCAGGCCGCACTGCGCACCCCGGCGATGCGCGATCGGCTCGCCGATCTGGGCGCCGAGCCGATCGGCAGCACGCCCGCGGAGGCGGCGAGCTTTCTCTCCGGCCAGCTCGGCAAGCTCAGGGATCTGGTGAAGGTCTCGGGCGCACGCGCCGACCGCTAGCGGCGAAGCGTCAGGACGCTCTTTCCTGACGCAGGCTCGAGTCCGGATATTCAGGGGATCGCGCCGATGCGCGCACGGCGGCGGCGCCCGCTGGAGCAGTGCCCCCGGGACGCGGGGGCGGTTTCGCCCGGTCGCGCGCGCGGTGCACGGCGCTCCTCCGGTGAGGCGCGCGGGCTCGATCGGAGCGCGGCCTGGCCACACCCCAACCGGTCTGTCGCCGGGCGGGCCGCACGCCGCGCCCGCGCGTCGGCCGCGCATGCGCCGATCCGACGCACGGCATGTCGTTCAGGCCGCGGCGGAGGTCCCCGCGGCCGAAGGACGCGCTCAGTGGACGATGTACCCGCCGTCCATCACCAGCGCGTGGCCGGCCACGTACGCCGCAGCGGCCGAAC
>JBIPNU010000010.1:0-14367 GCA_044370615.1 Burkholderiales bacterium | reverse complement strand
AGATGACCTGCTGCGCCGGGATGGCGCCCGACACCCGCGCCCCGGCCACATAGGCGATGGAGGTGGACAGCACGGCCAGCAGCAGCCAGCCGTCGGCCGGCACCAGCCGGCCACCGCCCTTCCAGGCGGCGAAGGTCAGCACCAGCGCGCAGCCGGCGACCGCGCAGGCCCAGAAGCCGGCCGAAGGCCGTTGGCGCAGCACCAGCGCCCCACCACCGCCGTGCCCAGCGGAATGACGCCGGTGACCACGGCCGCGTGCATGGACTCCACCTCGCGCAACGGAACCAGGTGGCGACCCTGACCAGCGGCGGCCCGCTGCCGTACAGGGCCATGGCCAGCCGCACGCCGTCGGGCGTGGTGCAGAAGCGGATGTCCTGACGGATGCTCACGGAGCACGAGTGTGCCAGTGCCGCGCTTGGCGGGGCGGGCCCGCCCGCGGCGGCCCGGTCGTTGATGCCGATCGTGCAGCCCTCGGGTCGCCGCCCCTGTCCTGCAGGCCGCTAGGCGGCCGGCACGGGCGGGGCGGTCGCTGAGACCTCATCGCGGGCCGCGTCGTAGCCGTAGAGCCAGGCATTGCGCAGCAGGAAGGCGTCGGGCCGCGCCCAGGTCACCAGCCGCAGCATCGCGTAGAAGCCGGCCCTGCGCAGCGGGCGGGCGATGCGGTACTGCGCCCCCAGCGCCTGCACCATGCCCATCACACGCCGCACCCGCGGGCCCCGGGCCGCTCCATACGCGGCGAGCGCTGCGACGGGGTCTTCCGGCTGCCGATGCAGTGCCCGGGCCAGCACCACCGCGTCCTCGATGCCCATACCCGCGCCCTGGCCCGCGTGCGGCAGCATCGCGTGGCAGGCGTCGCCCAGCAGCGCCACCCGGCCGCGCGCCCAGTGCCGAGGCGGCTCGTGCTGGTGCAGCGACAGCAGGAAGCAGCGGTCGACCGCGGCGAGCAGGCGCCGCAGGCGCGGATCCCAGCCGTCGAAGGCGGCGCGCATCGCCTGCGGATCGCCCTCCAGCGTCCAGGATGCGGGTGGCGGCTCGGCAGTCTTGACGAAAGCCCCGACGTTGATCCACGGAGAGTCGGGGCCGCCCATCGGATACGCAAGCACGTGCCGGTCAGTGCCCAGCCAGAAGACGAAGCGCCCGTCCAAGCGCTCCTTGGCCGGCAACGCGGAAGACGGGACGATCGCGCGCCAGGCGATCTCGCCCGCGTGCCGCGGGCCGCTGCCCTCGCCGAGGAGCAGGTCGCGGATCCGTGAGTGGATCCCGTCCGCGCCGACCGCCACGAGGCCCCGATGGCGCTCGCCGTCGGCGGTGACCATCGTCACCCCGTCGGCGTCCTCCTCGACGCCCGCGACGACACGGCCGCCCAGCAGGCGGATCCTCGGTTCGGACCGCACCGCGTCCAGCAGTGCGCGATGCAGGTCGGCGCGCCGCAGGTTGACCGACGGGGCACCGAACATCGCCTCGTGGCCGATGCGCCCGGCGGCGACGGCAACCGCCCAGCCGCTGCGTCCGAGCCGCCATTCGACCCGTCGCAGACTGCTTCCGGCACGCTCCAGCGCGGGGCCCAGCCCGAGCCCCTGCAGGAGCCGCGTGCTGTTGGCGGTCAGGTTCAGCCCGGTGCCTGTCTCGGCAGGCTCGTGGTGGCGCTCGAGCACCGTCACCGCGAAGCCGCGCGCGGCGAGCGCGAGCGCAGCGGTCAGGCCGGCGATGCCGGCGCCGCCAACGAGCACCGGTGGCTGGGTCGGGGTTGTATGGCTGTTCATGGGGCGAGGCGTCGTGTAAAGTGGTTCGCTGTCGTCGCGGAGTGGGTTCTCCGCGCGGGAGCGGAAAGACATGGGCGGCGTCGGGTCCGGAGCCGGTCGGAATGCGGGTGATCGTCGGCAGTCCGCGCCGGCGAGTCACGAAACGCGGACGAAATTTCCCGATGTTCCCGCGGGTGCGGCGACGCCGCCGCCTGCGCCGGGCTCCACGCGCCTGCGTGTGGGCGACGCCCTGATCGACCTGGAACGGCAGGTGCTGTTCGACGCGGATCGGCGACCGGTGCGGCTTCGGGCGCGGGCCTGGCTGGTGCTGAGCCAACTCGCCGCGCGTCCGGGGCACGTGGTGGGCAAGGACGAGCTGATGGCGGCGGTCTGGGCGGACTGCGTGGTCACCGACGACTCGCTCGTGCAGGCCGTCTGCGACATCCGCAGCGCCCTCGGGCCGGTGGCGCGCGCGTCGCTGCGCACGGTGCCGCGCCGCGGTTACCTGCTGATGGCCGACGCCGAGCCGGCTGCGCCGATGCCGTCAGGGACCGCCACCGCGCCTGGCCGAGACGGCACCGAGCAGGAACTGGCCGTGCAGGCCGACCGGGTCTTCGTTGGGCGCGGGCCCGAGTCTCGCAGGCTCGTCGAGATGGCCCGCGGCGCTGTGCCGACCCGCGTTGCCCTGCTGCACGGACCCGGCGGCATCGGCAAGTCGATGCTGCTCGACCGGGTGAAGCGGCAGGTCGACGCGCTCGGCCTGCGGGTCGTCGGGCTGGACGCCGCGCACTGCGAGCCCGAGGTGGCCGCACTGCTGGCGGCACTGTCGCAGGCGCTGGGGCTGCGCAGCAGGGCGGCGACCGTCGATGAGCTCGCCAGCGCGTGGCCAGCATCGCCGACGTTGCTGGCGATCGATTCCGCCGAGTACATCGCCTGCCTCCTGCCGCTGCTGCGTGACAGGCTCCTGCCGGCGCTGCCCGCCAGCACGCGCACGGTCGTCGCGGGTCGGTATCCGCCGGACGCGCGCTGGCACGGACACCCGCGCTGGGGGCCCGCAGTCGAGGCGATCGCCCTGGACGGGCTCGACGGCGCGGAGAGCCTGGTGTTGCTGGAGCGGCTGGGCGTGGAGGCCGCGATGCGTGCGCGGGCCAGCGCGCTGGCCCGCGGCCACCCGCTCGCCCTCGCGTTGCTCGCCGCGGAAGCGGCGCAGCAGGGCACTCTGCCCGAGGACCTTGGCGCGGGCATGCTGGGCCTGCTGATGCAGCGCTGCGTCGAAAGTGTGCCCGACGGGGCACACCGGCGCGCGCTGCAGGTGGCCGCGCTGGCCGAGCGGACAACCGAGACACTGCTCGCCCGCACGGTGCCCGACGCATCGCCGGCGGCGCTCTACGACTGGCTGTCGCGGCAGGACTACGTCCGCCGTGACGTCGAGGGGCTGACGGTGCACGACCTGGTGCGCGATGCGGTAACGGCGGACCTTCAGGCGCGCGACCCCGAGTCGGCGCGGCGACTGCAGCTCGCGGTCTTCGCGTTCCTGAGCACCCGCCTGCGGGCTGCGCCCTCGGATGGTCCGTGCACCGTCGGCGTGGCCCGTCTGCTGCGCGTCGTGCCGGTGTTCCGCCGCTTCTTCGTCGAGGGCCTCGAGCGCTATCTCGTCGACACCCCGGGCCCGGACGAGGCGCCGGCGCTCCGGGACTTCGCCCTGCGCGGGCTGCCTGCGATCGAGCACCGCGCGTTCGAGCACTGGATCGACCACCCTGCCGCCCGCTGGCGGGTGATCCGCGAGGACGGGCGGCGGCTCTGCGGGGTGAGCTGCACGCTGCCGCTCGACCGCCTCGCCACCGCCGACGGCGAGGCAGACCCGCTGGTCGGACAGGTGTTGAGGACGCTGGACGGCCCGGCGCGGGGCGTGCCGATGATGGCGCGCTTCAGCATCCCCGAGGGCGAACGCGGGCCGCTGAATCCGAGCATGAACGCGCTGCAGTGCAGTCAGGCGCGTGACTGGGCGGCCACGGCCGGGCTCGGGCACTGGGTCATCGCCAGCGTGCACCCCGAGCGGTACGTCAACCTGTTCCGCGTCATGCGCTTCCACCCGATGCCGGGCTGCGAGGTCTCGGCCGACGGCGTCACCGTCGGCTGCTGCGTGCACGACTTCCACACCGAGCCCTGGGAGCGCTGGTTCGAGCGCGTGACCGGGTGGACGCCGCCGCCGACCGGAGGCAGCGCGTGACCCGGCTGTCCTTGGGCGAGCGCGTCGTGGACCTGCAGCGGCAGTTGCTGACCGATGCGCGCGGCGAGCCCATCGCGCTGCGGCCGAAGGCGTGGGCGGTGCTGCGCTGCCTGGTCGAGAACGAAGGCCGGCTGGTGGGCAAGGGGACCCTGATGGCCGCTGTCTGGCCCGACACGGTGGTCACCGACGACTCGCTGGTGCAGGCGGTCGCCGACATCCGGCGGGCGCTGGGAGCCGGGGCGCGGCAGGCCGTGCGCACGGTGCCCGGTCGGGGCTACTTGATGATGGCCCGACCCTCTCCGCCGGCCGATGCAGCGGGACGGGGCGTGGCACCCAAGGCGGACAAGCTCGGGGACCGCCTGCGGGAGCGGGCGGCGGGCCGCTTCGTCGGGCGCGAGCTGGAGCTCGGGCTGCTGGCCCCGGCGTGTGCGCGCGAGCCGCCCGCACACGCCCTGTACTTCGTGCACGGCCCGGGGGGCATCGGCAAGTCGTCGCTGCTGGAACGGCTGCGGCGGATGGCCGACGGGCAAATCGACGTGTTGAGCGTGAACGGGTCGGAGCTGATGCCCACGCCGCAGGGTGTGATCGACGGGATCGGTGCGGCGCTGGGGTTCGCCGAGCGCCCGGTCACTGCGGACGCCCTGCTCGTTCGCTGGGCGGCGCGCGGCCGCGGCGTGCTGCTGCTCGACACCTTCGAGGTACTCGATCCGGTGCAGGGGTGGCTGCGTGGCACCTGGCTGCCGGGCCTGCCCGCCGGCGTCAGCGTCGTGCTGGCGGGCCGCCGGCCGCCCGACTCGCGCTGGAGCGCCCACCCGCTGTGGGGCGGCGCCATGCGGGTCGTGCCGCTGGGCATGCTGGATCACGGCAACTGCGTTCGTCTGATCGAGCGCCACGGGGCGCCGGCCAGGCTGTGCGACGCGCTGGCGCGGCGCGCGCGGGGCCTGCCGCTCGCGGCGGTGCTGCTCGCCGCGGAGGCTGGCCGCACCGGGCGGGCCCCCGTCGAGCTGGGCGAGGAGCTGGTGCGCGCGCTCACCAGACGGTGCCTCGAGCACGCGCCCTCGGCCGCCCATCGCGAGGCCGTGCTCACCTGCGCGCTGGCGCGCCGCGCCGATCGCGAGCTGCTCGGGCACCTGTTCGGTGGCGAGCCGGCCGAGGCCCTGTTCGACTGGCTCGCCGCGCAGGGCTACGTGAGCGCGTCGCGCGAGGGGCTGCGCCTGCACGACCTGATGCGCGAAGCGGTGCTGTCCGACAACGACTGGTGCGATCGCGACAGGTTCCGGGCGCTGCGCCGGGCCGTCATCCGCTTCCTCGCCGCGCGGCTGCGGCCGGGCCGCGACGCCTGGGATGCGACGCTCGACAGCTTCTATGCGCGGCGGCTCGCGCCGGGGTTCAGGTGCTTCCACGACGTCGATGGGCTGGCCCGGGTGAGCACCGTGATCGTGACCGCGGACGACCTGCCCGAGACCCTTGCGTTCGCGATGCGGCATCTGTCCGAGGCCGAGCACACCTGGCTACCGCGCTGGGCGTCGCATCCGGGGGCCGAACTCGTCGCGGTGCGCGAGCAGGACGGCGGACTGTGCGGCGTCGCACTGCTGCTGCGCACAGGCGCGCTCGGCGACGACGAGGTCGCCGCCGACCCGGTCGTCGCGCGCCTGCGCGACGCTCTCGGATCGCGGTGGCGCGAGCCCGCGCGCGGCACCTATTCGGTCCTCGTGCGGCACTGGTTCGCCATCGGCGACAGGGCGATGCCGTCCCCCGGGCTCACCGCGCTGATGGCCTACGTCAACCCGCTGTTCGCCGACCCCGCGCTGCGGCTCTTCATGCTCTGGTCGCACATTCCGCCGTATCTGCAGCCGATGTTTCCCGAACTCGGGTTCCACGACCTGCCGGAGTGCGCCTGCGACGAGGCAGGCCTGCGATACCAGCTGGTCGTCCGCGACTGGCAGGCCGAGCCCTGGGGCGCGTGGGTCCGGCGCGTGGCCGCGCCCGAGAGCGGGCTCTAACCGACCCCGGACCGCCGGGATCGGAACAACGCTTCTCTGGGCGGTGAGCCGGGTACCGGGGTCTGACCGCGATCGGTGGTCGGGTCGGCGGTGGCAACATCCTTCCGCGCAACCGCCAGCGGGTCGCGGCCGTTGGGCTGCTTCGGGCCGGGGGCGACGCGTTCGCGGTCGGCCACGCCGGTCTCACCGCCGTGCGCCGCGACCTGAAGTGCCCGGCCTCAGAGATAGAGCGGATCCGTGTACGCGCCCTGGCGGTCGGGAGGCTCCTCAAGGTCGGTCTGGATGGCAACTTCCGAGGCGTGCTCGGCCAGCTTCGCGCAGCGCCGGTGCAGTGCGGAGCCCGGCCACGTGTACAGCACGAGGTGCGTCGCGCCGAGCGCCCTCACCCGGCTGGCCTGAGCGCCAAGCAACGCGAGGAAGGCGTTCGCGCCGGACTCGCCCCGCCAACCGTGATCGAGCGCCACCGCCAGCACCCGGCGCGCGCAAGTCGCGGCGTGTTCTCCCGGGAACGTCGTCTCGCTCTCGTCCAGGCTCGCCCAGACGCCGAGCATCGCCTCCTCGCCGACGAGCACGTCGCCCCACCCGTACACGTCCGGCGCACGCTCGAGCCGACGTTCGATCGAGGCGGCATCCTGCGAAGCGTGCAGCGCCTCGCGCGCGTGCGCGGCATGCGCGAGGGCGGCGATCAGACCCGCGTCGGTCGGCTGTGCCGGACGGCCGGCCGCGGGCCCGGCGATCGCCGCGCAGTCGAAGGTGAGTTCGAGCACCCTGCGCGTCCACTCGAGGCCCCCCGAGCGGAAGCTCGCGGTGACGGCGGCGTTGCCCAGGTCGACGTAGGCGACCTGGGCGTGCACCCGAGGTTCTACGACCCGGCTGTCCCAGAGCGTGAAGTGACGCATCAGGTTGGATCCGCGGGCCTCGGGCAGGACGCGTGCGATCTGGGAAGTGCCAACGCGGCATCGCGACCCCGCCTCGATCACGTCCCGAAGCGCCCATGCACGCGCAGCGACCGGCTTGCCGGCGCGCCGGATGAGAGCGATGCGTGTTTCGTCCTGCAGGCGGAAGAAGTCGCGCAGCTTCGGGCGATGCACCTTCAGCATCCTGCCGTCGCCAAGCACGATCGGGGCGTCGCGCTCGATCGCCGCAACGAGCTCTGCATCCTCGATGCCGGCCTCGCACAGCTCCAGTTCCGGCGAGAGCGGCCAGCCATAGGCATGGGCGACGAGCACGCCCTGCTCGAACACGAGCTGGATCCCGAACGGCTGTCCGCGCGCGTCCAGGAACGACGCGTGCAAGGTCTCGCCTTCCGTGTGCGCGCCGGTGAGGGTCTTCGGGCGCATCAGGTGCAGCCGCGACTGCACGAGCGGCTCACGCGCGTAGGCCTCGCGGCTCCAGGGCGGAGGTGCCGCGGGCGGACCCAACCCGATCGTGCCCAGGAGCCACGCGAGAGCTTCGCGCTGCCGGGCCGGCAGTGCTTCAGGATCGCGGGGGTACACGGCGGACGACCTTGGCGGCGAGTACGGGGGTCCCGAACGCCATTTGCTGCGACGGCACCTTTGCGACTGCATTCTGGCCCAGCGGCATGCTCGGCCGGCTCAGTCCGGCACCACCGCCTGCTGGCGCAGCCGGTTCAGGAAGCCACGGCGCCGCTCGAGCAGGGCGCGCTCCCCGCGCGCGATCGCGTCCCACATCGCGTCAGGCTCCGGATGCGACCAGCCGAGATCGCGTTGCGCCTTGGCCGCAGAGTGCCAGTAGTGCCCGAGCGAGGCGTCGACCGTGTCGCGCGACAGGAAGGCCGGCAGTCCCAGCGCCCGCTGGAGCGGCTCGAGCAGCGCCATCCCGGGACGCATCACGCCGCGCGGCAGCCACAGGCGCACCCTCATGCCGCCGGGATGGCGATCGAACGCCCGGAACAGGTCGGGCAGCGTCATCGGCTCGCCCGCGAACACGTAGTCCTCGCCGACGGGGGCGCGCTCGACGACGAGGCTGGTGCCCTCGGCCAGCGCGTCGACCTGCACGAAGTTCACCACCATGTCCGGGGCGAATGAGACCGGCACCATGGCGTGCAGCAGGTGCAGCCGCAGGAAGTAGCCCCAGATCGAATGGTCGTTGATGCCGACCACCGCGTTCGGCATCACGATGTTCAGCGGCAGGCCGCGCTGCCGGTGGCCTTGCGCGACCGCATGGGCCTCGGTCTTGCTGCGCTCGTAGGGCGTGAGGTAGCGGTCGGGGTGGACCTGCGTCTCGTCGGCTGTGCGCGGCGGGTCCGGCCAGTAGCCGCTCGGGCCGAGCGCCATCGTCGACGACACGTGCAGGCAGCGCGGCACGCCGGCCTCGCCCGCCGCGGTGAGCACGGTGTCGGTGCCGCGCACGTTGACCTCGAACATCCGCGCCACCGAACGCCTGTCCAGCCCGAACTCGTAGACGCCGGCGTTGTGCACGAGGACCTCGCAGCCGCGCATCGACTGCGCGAGCCCCTCGCTGCGCGTGACGTCGCCCTGCACGACGTCCACCCCGCGTCCGCGCAACCACCGCGCCGGCTCGCCCGCGGTGTCGCGGACCAGAGCGCGCACCTCCCAGCCGCGTCGGCGCATGGCGCGGACCAGGGCCTGCCCGATGAACCCGGTCGCGCCGGTCAGGAACACTCTCGTGGCCACGTTCGTCTCCGGTGTGCTAGGCGGTCTGCGCGGTGCCGTCGAGCGGATCCCCGCCGCCCCAGGCACCGCGTCGTTCGAGCGCCCGCAGCCGCGTGAACGAGCTGCGGTCGTGGTTGCGCACCGCGTCGGCGTGCGCCATGGCGTCGACGTGCGGGCCCGGGCGGTAGGCGAAGTCGGTCATCGCCCGCGCACTCGCCCAGAACGACACGGTGATCGCGTCGGGCCCGTCGATGGGCGACCCGAAGCCGAATCCGTGGCTCGCCTGAAGGCCCGGGCAGCCGCGCATGCCATCGCGCAGGGCCCGCGAACGGCTGAGGAAGTCCTGCACGCGGCGCGCGTCGAGATCGGGCCCCGCGATCCAGCCGACGCTGGTGATCACGACCAGCGGGCCGTCGTGGCGTCGCGCCGGGCCCGGCTCGAACAGCGGACCCGGCGCCGCCGGCTCGAGCCAGTTGATCTCGCCGCGGTGCGCGCAAGGCTCCAGAAGCCCGCACCAATGCTCGCTGGTGCCGTCGGCCCAGGGCGGCGGCTCGCCGCCGTCCTCGTAGGCCCGGCGCGCCGCGTCCGCGTCGTCGTAGATCGCGATGGCCAGCCAGACCGGTGCACGAGCGCCCGGCGTGCCGGCGGGCCCGGCATCGGTGCCCAGCGCGGAAAACAGCGGCGTGCCTGGCCATTCGGCGGCGCTGAGGGGCGGGCCGCAGGGCGCGTCGAACCCGAGCAGCCGCATCACTGCGTGGGTGCCGGCCCTCATCGCGCGCCCCGGTTCCCGGCCGCGCCAGCCGCGAGCAGCGACCGTGCGCAGTCCAGCACCGACTCGCGCGGCGAGCGGAAGCGCACGCCGGTCAGGCGCGTCACGTACGACGAGTCGATGCGCAGCAGCGCGCCGTCGCGGCGAAAGGCCTCGGTCAGCGCCAGGTCGGCGACCACCAGTCCCAGCTTGGGGTCGAACTTCGCGAACAGCTTCGCCAGCCACAGCGGCAGGGTTCGCCGGGGCGCGCCAGCGGCCTGCGCGCCCAGGGCCTCGCGCAGCATGCCCGCGATCTCGCCGAACGTGACCGGCTGCTCGTGGCTCGCGATCAGGCGCCGCCCGCCGGCCTCGGGCGCGTCCATCGCGGCGACCTGCAGCGCCGAAAGGTCCCTCACGTCGACCATCGCATAGTGCACCGGCGGCAGCACGGGCACCGCGCCCAGCAGCATCTGGCGCACGACTTCGCTCGAGGTCGACAGGTCGCCGTCCAGCACGGGGCCCAGGACCATTGCGGGATTCACGACGACGAGGTCGCTCGCGCGGCCGGCCGCGCGCATGCGCTGCCACGCGGCGCGCTCGGCGCGCGTCTTCGAGATCGCGTAGGCGCTGACGGCGGGCCAGTCGGGGTCGGTCCAGTCGGACTCGGTGACCGCCTGGCCGCCTCGACGCGTCGGGGTGTAGATCATCGCCGCCATCGACGAGGTCAGCACGATGCGGCGCACGCCGCCCGCCAGCGCGGCGTCCACGACGCGCACCGCGCCGTCGCGGGCGGCGGGCACCAGGCCCTCGCGATCCTTCGGCTGGATCTTAGGGAACGGTGACGCGATGTGCTGCACGCAGGCGCAGTCGCGCATCGCCTCGGCCCAGCCCGCGTCACGCTCGAGGTCGGCCTCGACGAAGGACAGGTTCGCGGGGTCCGCCCCCGCGGCCGCCACCGCCCGCCGCACCTCGTCGGCCCGGGCCGGCGCACGCAGCGTGCCGCGCACGCGATGGCCCGCCTTCAGCAGGTCGGCCGCGACCTGCTTCGCGATGAAGCCGGTGATGCCGGTGACCAGCACGGTCTCGTTCATCGCGCAGGTCCCGGGTGGGGAAGGCTCAGGCCGACGGTCGGGCGCGCGGAGTGTCCTGCGCGCGCAGCAGCAGGCGCAGCAACGCCCCGTGCCAGTCCGGGTTCGACCCTCACGCCCGCTCGCCGGCCACCACCCGCAGATGGGCGATGCGGCTTACGTCGTTGGCGACGACGAGCCCGTTCACGCCGTCGGGGTCGTAGCGCCGCAGCAGTTCGAGGTCGGAGGGGTTGCCGAGGAGCCGGTATCCGAGCGGCCCGAGGTCGGTCGCCAGCGACCCGGGATCGAAGCCCGACACGAACGGCTCGCTCACCGAAGCCACCAGCGCGCGCAGCTCGGCGGCTCCAGAGGTCGCGTCCTCGTCCCGGCGGTCGAAGAAGGCCTGGTCGATGTAGGTGAACACCACCTCGCTGCCGGGCGCGGCGACCTCGGCGACCGCGCGCAGCGTCGCGAGGTTCTCCTGGCGGGTCAGGTACATCGTGACGCCGAGCCAGGCGAAGAGCGCCGGCTCGGACGTGCGCAGCGGCGATGCGCGCAGCACCTCGTCGAGGTCCTGGCTGGCGAGGTCCGCGGGCACGTAGTGGATCCCGGGCGGCACGGCGGTGCCGGTCGCGACCAGGCAGTCGCGCTTGAAGGACTGGGTGGCCGGATGGTCGATCTCGATCACGGTGACGTCGACGGCTTCCGGCGGGCGACGCAGCGCATAGCTGTCGAAGCCGGCGCCGATCAACACGTACTGGCGGACGCCGTCGGCCACCGCGCGGTGCAGCGCGTCCTCGGTGAAGCGCGAACGCAGCAGCACGTTGGAGTAGGCGACGATCTTGCACAGCGCGGTGTCGATCACGCGCCGCCGCGTCTCGGCGTCGGGATGCTCCGGCAGTTCGGGCGCACGGCTGCGGATCATCTGGTAGACCATCGACACCGCCTGCGCGGGCAGCAGACGGTCAGCCCAGGGATCGTCGAGGATCGGGCGCGGATCGGCGCGGGTATGCAGCGCCCGCATCAGCGCGGTGGCCAGGGCGGTGCGGCTGGGGGTCTGCGGATTCATGGGCGGGGTGCTCCGGATTGGGGATGCGATGCGACGCTGGGGCGCAGCGCAGGGCGCAGGCGGGTCAGGCCGGTGGCTGTGCACGGGCCGCGTCCTGCGCGCGCAGCACCCGGCGCAGCAACTTGCCCGAGGGGTTCTTGGGGATCGCGTCGATCGAGACGACGTCGGCCAGCTGCTTGTGGGGCGCCACGCGCTCGGCGAGCCAGGCCTTGAGGGCGTCGGCGTCGGGCGCGCCGCGAGACACGACGTAGGCGACCGGGACCTCGCCGGCGCGCTCGTCGGGACGGCCGATCACCGCGACGTCGGCCACCGAAGGGTGCGTGAGCAGCAGCGCCTCGAGCTCGGCCGGGGCCACCTGCAGCCCCTTCACCTTGATCAGCTCCTTGAGCCGGTCGGTGATGAAGACGAAGCCGTCGGCATCGACGAGGCCGAGGTCGCCGCTGCGGATCCAGCCGTCGGGCGTCACCAGGTCCGCCGTCGCCTGCGGGTTGTTCAGGTAGCCCGACAGGCGGGCCGGCGTCCGGACCCACAGCTCGCCCTGCTCGCCGCGGCCGAGATCGCGCCCCGTCTCGGGATCGACGATGCGCAGCTGCACGCCAGGCGCCAGCCTGCCCACCGAGCCGGGGCGTCGGGTCTCGGGCGCCAGCCCGAGCGTCGCGGCAGCCGTCATCTCCGTCATGCCATAGCCCTGCGAGCAGGGACAGCCCAGCCGGTGCGTCACCCGAGCCTCCAGCGCGGCCGACATCGGCGCACCGCCCGTGCCCGTGATCCGCAGCGAGCTCAGGTCGAACTGATCGACCAGCGGATGCGCGGCCAGGAATTGCATCACCGGGGGCACCGCGATCAGGTCGGTCACCCGGTGCGTGGCGATCGCGCTCAGGAACGACTGCGGCTCGAAGCGGGGCAGGGTCACCAGCTTGGCGCCGTGCGCGAGCGTGCACAGCGTGGTGAGCGAGAAGCCCATCGCGTGGAACATCGGCAGGAAACCCAGCGAGACGACGTCGTCCCTCCAGCGGAACGACTGCAGCGTCTGGCACACGTTCGCGACCACCGCGCGGTGGGTGAGCATGACGCCCTTGGGCAGGCCGGTCGTGCCCGACGAGTAGGGCAGCAGCGCGATCGCGTCGGGGGCCTGCGGAACCGCCGGCTCCGCGCCGTCCGCGCGCAGCAGGTCGGCGAGCGACAGGCACCCGTCGGCCGTGCCATCGACGACGATCCGCCCGCAGTCCGTGCCCTGCGCCGCCAGGCGGACGGTGTCGAGCAGCGCGGGCAGGGTGAAGGCCATGCGGGCGCCCGAGTCGCGGATCTGGTGGCCGAGCTCGGCGGCCGTGTAGCTCGGGTTCGCGCCGGTGGCGCGCCCACCCAGGCTCATCGCGGCGAGCGCGACGATCACCCACTCGGGGCTGTTCGGGCTGAACAGCAGCAGCGTGTCGCCCGGGCGCAGGCCGCTCGCCGCCAGGCCCGCCGCGCAGCGGCCGATCAGGTGGTCGAGCTCGCCGTAGGTGATGCCGCGCCCGGACACGCCGTCGACGATCGCAGGCGCCGCCGGGTAGCGCCGCGCCCGCTGCCGGACGAACTCCGGCAGCGTCAGGTCGGGGGGCGGCGGATCGATCGGCTCGGCGGCGATCAGGGGACCGGGAGCGTCGGGCATGAGGTGTCCTCGATAGGGCGTCCGCGCGATGCGACCCGGCGCGTCGGGGCGCGGCTTCACTCGCCGGCAGCCGCTCGCGAAGGGTATGCCGCAGCCCCGCGCCGCGTCACGAAGCAAGCACGAAGGATGGACGAAACCGCTTGGATCTGCCCGCCGATGGCCTCGGCGGGGCGGTCCTCGCCAGGTGGGTATGGGCCCTTGCTTGGAGCCCACGGCAGACCCTGGTGCTGAAGCTGTGGGCCAGCTCAGCCAAGCGCGGCGAGTTCCTGAAGTCTGCCCGCATCATCGGGCTGGCAATCGCACTGGTCCTGCGTCAACGGGGGCACGAGGTCTGCGTTCTCGACGGAAACAGTGTGGCGGCCGAAGCAAGCCGCGGGAACGCCGGAACCTTTGCCTTCTCCGACATCATGCCGCTGGCACCCCCTCGGTCATGCGCCAAGTGCCGCGATGGCTGCTGAATCCGTTAGGCCCGCCGTCCATTCGCCCGACCTGCCTTCCCAGCATCGCCCCTTGGCTCTGGCGCTTCTGGCGCGCGAGCGCGCCGACTCAGGTCGCTTCGAGCATTGCCACGCAGGCCTCCTTGATGCGCCTGTCAGTTCGGGCAACCTCAGCGCTGATCCGGTCGGCCGACGCACAGGCCATGCGCCGGGCGGGCGGCAACCTCCGCTTGTATGACAGCAAGTCAATCGGACCGCATCGCTCGAAGGTTGGCGACTGCGTGCGGAGCATGACATCGAGAGCGAACTGCTGAGCGATGCAGGCGCGATCGCCGAGCCGCAGCCGGGTCTTGCCAGCCGGTTCACCATGGCTGCCTCGTCCCTGGGTGGCAGTCGGTGCCCGGCCCCTGATGTACGCCCGTGCGATTGCGGCCAGGCGCGCGAAGGTGCATAGGACATCCACCGCACCGCTGGATTGGCATTCGCATCAACAGCGCATGTCGAGTGCTGCGGTCGTTGCGTGCCAGACGGCGCGCGGTCGTGACGATTGAGACGCCGCGGCGCAACGCCACATGCCCCAGACCTGTCGACAGACGACACAGTCTTTAGCCTGTTATGGCGCGAAACAGTCTATGATCTGTTGATCGCGTTCACATCCTGGAGGCTGTATGAGCGAGTACCCCCTGCGTACGGTCGAGCAGCTGTCCGTCCTGCTCCAAGCCTTCCGCAAAGAGTCGGGCCTGACCCAGAGGGAAGTCGCACTGCGTCTGGGCGTCACCCAGCA
>JBIPNU010000311.1:0-4094 GCA_044370615.1 Burkholderiales bacterium | reverse complement strand
ATCAGTTCGTGACAGGGCTGACCCGGCCCGCGCGGGTGGAAATCGTTGCGATGGATATCCCCGGCGAGCAGGATCACCCGCCGGCCGCAGTCGGCGATCGCACGCATCAGCCGGGCGTGATCCTCCGGATAGCGCGACCAGTTCTCGTCGCCGTCGCGCAGCGTGAGGCTCGAGCCGATGACGACGAACGGCTTCGCGGGCCGAGCCAGCAGTTCCCGCTCGAGGAAGGCAAACTGGGCCTCGCCGAGCAACCGGGACCCCGCGGCGTCCGTGGCTGGCACCCCGGCGCCGGCCGCCCCGGCTGCGCGCCGCGGCGGGCAGGCATGGCTGCGCAGGTCGAGCAGGATCACCTGCGCGAGCGCGGTGTCGATCGACTGGTAGATCTCGCCGGGCACCGAGACCGGGAAACGCTCGCGAAACAGGTCGTAGGCGACCTGCCGCCGAGCAGCGCCGACCTCGCTGCCGATCGCGTTGTTCCATGCGAAGTCATGGTCGTCCCAGATCGCGTGGATCCGGTCGCGTGCGCGCAGGCGATCGTAGAGCGCCCGGAAATGCGGCTCGGCCCACTGCTGCCGGTACTTGTCCGCCATGACGTCGCGAAACGTCGCGACGTCGTAGTCGCGAGGCCGCCCGTTCCACTCCGGCGAGAACGGCCAGAATCCGAAGTCCATGTAGATCTGGTCCCCGAGCAGCAGCAGGTGATCGGGATCGGCGGCCGCAATGTCGTCCCACTGTGGCTGATCCGGGAAGGCTTCGCGGCGAATGCAGGAGGTGAAGGCGATCGTGCTGGGCATGAGCGTGACAGGATCATCCGCAGGGAGGAGGCAGGACGCGGACGCGCTTCGCGCGCGGGCGACCGGTGCAGGGGCGGCAGCGCCAGTGGATCCGCCTCGCCCACCCGCACGATATACCCGACGGTAGCCCCCGCGTCTCGCGCACGCTATCCTTGCGCTCGTGGCCCCTGTCGGCGACCACCGCCCGACCTGCGGTCGCGCCGGGCCGGGCGGCCGGCCACCGCGACCGCTCGCGCCCTCTCCCCGACAACACATCGGCCAGTGCCGCGGCACTCCCTCGCGCAACCGGCATGCTGCGGGCCCGCGGCTCCGACGGGCGGCCCGCGCTACCCTCGTCGGTGATGGGCCGGGATGGCCGAAGCACATCACGCCGTCCCTGCCTGCCATCCCCTCGACCACAGCCGATCCCGGCCGCAAGTCGCCACGCACCCGCCGTACCCCACCACCCCGGACCCCTGATGGCTGCCCCTGCGCCCGATCCGATCGACGACCGCCTGCTGCGTGTCGAGGAAAAGCTGAGCTTCACCGAGGATCTCGTCGAGGAACTCAACCGGATGATCGCGCGCCAGCAGCAGCAGATCGAAGCGCTCGGGCGCGAGCTGGTGCGCTACCGCCGACAGGTCGAGGCACTCGCCGAGCACGCCACCGTGCCGGGAACCGGCGACGCCGCCGACGAGCGACCGCCGCACTACTGAACTGCAGCGCAGGCTAGAGCGTCTGCGCCGGCACGATGGGTCTCGCCAGCAGCCGGTCGAGCAGCCGAGCGCCGGCATGCTCGAGTTCGGTGTCGTTCCAGATCTCGGTGGGCCGCACGCCCGGGGGCAGCGTGACCGTATCCGCCCGGCGAATGCGAGCCTCGATCTCGTCCAGGCTTTCGCGCTGGCGGGCCAGCAGCCGCTGGCGCCGCGTCGCTTCGGTCGCGCGGATCAGCACGACCTCCGCCAGCGGAAAGCGGGCAATCGCCTCCGGCACGTTCGCGCGCGATCCGTTGACGACCACGGTCAGGCCAGCCTCCAGCCATTCGACGATCTCGACGCCAATGCCGTAGGCACGGCCATTGGCCGTCCAGCAGAGGGCGAACTCGCCGGACTCGTTCAGGCGGGCGAACTGGGCCGCGCTGACCTCGAGATGCTGCTCGCCATGGGGCTTCATCGGGCGGGTGATCGTGCGACGCGCGATGCGCACCCGCCCCTCCCCGCGCGCGACCAGCCCGGCGCGCGCCCATTCGATCACGCTGTCCTTGCCCGAGCCGGACGCCCCCACCACCAGCAGCAGGCGCCCGTTCGTCATGACAGGGCACACCGGCGGATCGCGCGCAGCGGTGCACCCGGCGTGCTCTCCTCGAACACGCAGACCGCGTCGAATCGCAGCGGATCGCGCGGCAGGCGCGTGGCGGCGGCCTCGCGCAGTCGATCGATGTCCGACGGCTGCTCGCCCCGCAACGGACCGGTCAACGAGAAGTGGAACCGGAACCGGTCGAGGACCCACGGATAGCCCCAGCGCTCGAGCAGTTCGCGCTCGCGCGCGTCCAGCCGACCCGGTTGCCGGCGAGCCCGGTCCTCGTCACTCAGCGGCTCGCGCCAGGGGTCGAACACCTCGACCATCCTCGCAGCCAGACGTTCGATTCGCGCGCTGCCCTCGTGCATCGGCTCGGCTACCAGCGCGAGAAACCCGTCGAGTTCGCGCACCTTCAGCGGCGGCAGCTCGAACCCCTCCTCCTGCCGGCAGGCCTCCCGCAGCGCGCGGGTCAGCGAATCGAGCGAACGCCCCTGGGCCAGCCGGAACGGGGGCTTGAGCGTCGCGTGGAACCCGTAGCGCCGGGGGCCGGCGGTCAGCCGCGCGAAGGTCCCAGCATCGAATCCGGCCGGGGCCCGCTGGGTGCAGGTGCCGCCATAGAACGCGCAACGCCCCGTCCAGTCGCTGCCGAACCGACCCCAGGGGCTGTCCGGGTGCGGAGCGTAGTAGAGCGCATAGCGCGGGGCGCCTGTCTTCATTCCGCAACACTCCGTTCACGAGCGGGTCATTCGCGGGGGCTAGCCTTCCGGGGCTTTGTGATACCGCGTGAGCAAGTTACTGTCTTCATGTTGCATCCGGTTGACGCACCCCCCGACGTATCCGACAGGCCGCGCTGGATCGGCCTGCTTGCCGCGAGCGACCCGGCGCTCCTCGAAGAGGGCTTCCGGTCACTGGAGATCCCCGGCTTCGTCTGGCTTCGGAAACCCGAAACCGGGCTGATGATGATCCGCGGCCGCATCGGCGGGACCGGGGATCGGTTCAACCTCGGCGAGATCACCGTGACCCGCTGCACACTGCGCACGGCCTCGGGTGAAACCGGCGTGTCCTGCGTCCGCGGTCGCTCGCACCGTCACGCCGAGCTTGCCGCGCTTGCCGACGCGATGCTCCAGTCGTCAGGCTGCGCCGCTCGCGTGAACGCGCTCATTCTCGATCCGGCGCGGGACGCACGTGAACGCGAGCGCGCCCAGCGCCAGCGCAAGGCCCAGGCGACCCGCGTGGACTTCTTCACGCTCGCCCGCGAGGCAGCCCGATGAGCGCAGCCGACGCGATGTCTCGCCTCGGGCCGGGGTTCGACGACATCGGCCTGGACAGCCAGGCGATGTTCAGGGTCTGCCTGTCGGCCATGGCGAACCCCGGACGCATCCATCCGCTGAGCGTGTCGTCTCCAAGAACCGTTCCTGCCGGGCTGAACCGAAGCGCCGCCGCGCTGCTGCTCGCGTTGCTCGACCAGGACACGGCCGTATGGCTGCCACCGGCCGCGAGGCAGGGAGACTGTGGCGCCTACCTGCGGTTTCACACTGGTTGCAGCCTGTCCGCCGCTTCCGCGACGGCAACGTTTGCCCTGATTGACGACGACTGCCCGTTGCCGCCGCTCGCCGCCTTCGCCCAGGGCAGCGAGGCCTATCCGGATCGGTCCACGACGGTCGTGGTCCAGTGCCGTGCGCTGCGCGAGCGGCAGGGATGGACACTGCGCGGCCCGGGCATCGAGAGCCACTGCACGCTTGATGTCGAGGGTGTGGTGGCGGATTTCCCCGAACGATGGGCAGCGAACCGCGCGGTGTTCCCGCGCGGGGTCGATCTCTTCCTCGCAGCGCCGGATGCGATCGCCGCGCTGCCGAGAACCGTGCGGGTGGAGGCCTGAATGTACGTTGCGGTGAAGGGGGGAGAGCGCGCGATCGAGAACTCCCACGCGCTGCTCGAGGAGACGCGGCGTGGCGATACCGCACTGCCGGATCTGGACGTCGCGCAGATCCGTGCGCAGCTCCGGCTCGCGGTCGATCGGGT
>JBIPNU010000309.1:0-4102 GCA_044370615.1 Burkholderiales bacterium | reverse complement strand
TTACTGCGCCTGCAGACCGATCGAGCGGATCAGCTTGCCGTAGAACTGGAAGTCGCGGGCCATGCGCTGGGCGAACTGCTCGGGCGTGAGCTGGGGCGTCTCGAAACCCTGCTGCGCCCAGGACTCGCGCAGGTCCTTGCGGTCGAGCGTGCGGTTGATCGTGCCGTTGAGACGATCGACGATCTCGCGCGGCGTGCCACCGGGCGCCAGCACCCCGTGCCAGCCGACCAGGTCGTAGCCCGGCAGGCCGCCCTCGGCGATGGTGGGAACGTCGGGCAGCGCGGCGATGCGCCGCGGACCGGTGACGCCGATCGCGCGCAGCTTACCGGCCAGCACCTGCGGACGCACGGCCGCGTAGCTCTCCCACATCATGTCGACGCGTCCGCTCACCAGGTCGGGCATCGCCGCACTGCCGCCGCCGCGATAGGGCACGTGCACGAGCTTGACGCCGCCCAGCGAGGCGAACAGCTCCCCCGCCAGGTGGAAGCCGCTGCCCACGCCGGTGGAGGCGTAGGTGAGGAAGCCGGGCCGCGCGCGGGCGATGGCGACGAGGTCGCGCGAACTCTTCGCAGGCACGGTGGGGTGGGCCACCAGCACGAACGAGAAGGCGGTGATCATCGCGACCGGGGAGAAGTCCTTCAGCGAGTCATAAGGGGCGCGCTGCAGGTGCGGGGCCGAGGTGAGGGAGGTGCCCGGCGCGGCCAGCAGCACGTAGCCATCGGGCGGGGATTTCGCGACGAACTCGTTGGCGAGTTGCCCGGTGGCGCCGGGACGCGGCTCGACCGAGAAGTTCTGTCCAGACTCGGTGGCGAGCTGGGCAGCCAGCGGCCGGATCGACACGTCGATCGCGCTGCCCGGCGCGAAGCCGTGGATCAGGCGCACCGGCTTCGCGGGCCACGCCTGCGCGTGGGCGTCGCCCGCCCGCGGCAGCGCGGTCGCGGCCAGCACGATCATGAGCGGCAGGCCGATTGCCAGGCGGCGGGCGGGGCAGGGGAGCGGGGCGGGGCGGGCGCGGGTCATGGAAGGTCAGTAGACTCGAGAGGTTGCAGAGCCGCGGCGCGCCGCGGGCGTCAAGTGTTCCAGTACCGCCTCATTCTAGCGAGTTGCCACCATGACCCGTCGAAATCCTGCCGATCCCGCCACCCTCGGGCTGCCGCCGCGCCTGCAGGCGCTGCTCGACCTGCCGTTTCCGCGCTTCTCCGACGCCGAGATGCATCGCCGGCGCGAGGCGCTGGCGCAGGCGATGGCCGCGCGCGGCGTGGACCACGTGGTCGTGTGCGGCGAGCAGAAGGCCGGCACCGGCATCTCGTGGCTGACCGGGTGGGTGACCACAGCCGAGCAGCTGGTGGTGTTCTCGCCCGTCGAACGCCCGCGCATGTTCGTCGAGTGGGTCAACCACACGCCGCTCGCCCGCGAGATCGCCTTCGAGTGCGACGTGGAATGGGCCGGGCATCGTAGCGTCGAGAAGGTGGTGGCCGAGCTGCGCCGCCGCGGCGCGAAGCGGGTGGGCCTGATGGGCCAGCTCAACTTCGGCAAGTACCGCCGGCTCGCGGCCGAGGTTCCGGACGTGGTCGACATGAACCCCGACTACGTGCGGCTGCGCCGCGTGAAATCGGCCGAGGAACTCGACTGGCTGCGCATCGGTGCGGCGTTCAGCGACGCCTCGATCGCCGCGCTCATGGCCGAGATGCGGCCGGGGCTCAACGAGCGCGAACTGGGCGACATCGTCGAGCGGGCTTACGTGCCCTTCGGCGGCACCACCGGGCTGCACTACTTCGGCGTGACCTCGATGGCGGCGCCCGACTGCTACATCCCGCGCCAGCACCCGAAGAACCGGATCGTCGCCGCCGGCGACTGCGTGTTCACCGAGATCACCGGCGTGTTCTGGGACTACGGCGGGCAGGTGCTGCGCACCTTCGCGGTGGGCGGCGAGCCCGACGCGCTCTACCGCGACCTGCACGCGGCCGCCGAGGCCGCTTTCGACGCGGTGACGACGGTGATCCGCCCCGGGTGCACGATGCAGGAGATCGTCGATGCGGCCGGCGTCATCGAGGCCGCCGGCTTCACGATCTGCGACGACCTCGTGCACGGCTACGGCGGCGGATATTTCCCGCCCATCCTGGGCACGCGCAGCCGGCCAGCCGGCCCGCTGCCAGACCTCGTGATGCAGGAGGGCATGACCGTCGTGGTGCAGCCCAACGTGATCGACGCGGCGCGCTGTGCCGGCGTGCAGGTGGGCGAACTGGTGCGAGTGACCGCCGACGGGTGCGAGAGCCTGCACCGCGCGCCGCGTGGCTTCTTCCGGGTCGGCTGAGCCGGGCCTGCGGGCGACGCTCGTCGCCTGCGGCCTGCTCACGCTGGCCGTCGCGTTCTGGTCGGGCAACTGGGTTTTCGGGCGCCTGGTGCGCTTCGACGCCCCGCCGGGCAGCCTGACCTTCTCGCGCTGGTTCATCGCGGCGGTCGTGCTCACCGCGATGTGCCGCCGCGAACTGCCCCTGCTCGCGCGCGCGTTTCGCGAATCGTGGCGGGTGCTGCTCGCGCTCGCGCTGTTCGCGAGCGTGCTGCAGCACTATCCGGTCTATCGCGGGCTCGCCTCGACCACGGCCACCACCGCCTCGCTGCTCAACGCGACCACGCCCGTGTTCATCCTGCTCATCTCCTGGCTGGTCCTGCGCGAGCGGCTCGGCCCCGCGGTGGTGGGAGGCGTGGCGCTGTCGCTCGCTGGCGCGACCTGGATCGTCGCCCGGGGCGACCCCGCCTCGCTCATGGGGATGGAACTGGCCAGTGGCGACCTGTGGGTCCTGCTGGGTACCGGGAGCTGGGCGGTGTACACGGTGTGCCTGCGCTGGCGGCCGACCGACGTGCCCGCCCGCGTGCTGGTGGCTGCGATCGCGCTGCTGTCCTCGGCCTGCACGCTGCCGCTGGCGGTGGGCGAGCACCTGCTCGGCCAGGCGCTGGTGCTCACGCCGACGGTGGTCGTTGGCGTTCTCTACATCGCGCTCGGGTCGACCGTGCTGGGCTACCTGTGCTGGAACAGGGGCGTGGAGGTGCTGGGCGCCAACCGTGCCGGGCCGTTCATGTACCTGATGACCGTGTTCACGCCGCTGATGGGGTGGACGTTCCTTGACGAGCGGGTGGAGATGTTCCACCTCGTCGGCATCGCGCTGGTGTTCGCCGGCATCGGGCTGGCCAGCGTCGCGCGGCGTCGCTGAGCGACCAGGCGCAAGCACTGCATCGGGGCACCGTCGCGTTGCGAATGCCGCGGGGCGATGCGGCAGCGGTGGCGCGCAACTCTCGCGAGCGCGGGCGGGCGCCGCAGGGCGGGATCAGCCGTTCAGGCCGTCGAAGCAGGTGCGCACGAGGTAATCGAGCGCCTGATCGTCCGAGTAGTTTCGCATCGTGCGCAGGAAGGTCAGCGTCGGGTCGCACGAGCGTGCGTAGATCGTGAACATGATTACGTCGGCGGGCAGCGTGCGGTCCAGCGCGCCGTCGGCCTGCGCCCGTTCGATCAGCGAGCGAAACGATGCGTTGAGCTTCATGACGAGTCGCACGTACCCGAGATGCAGCATCAGGTTGCGCTGCAGGGCGACGCTCGTGGAGGGCAGGTGCGGGACCTGGCCTTGGAGCCGGCGCTCCAGCGTCCAGCGCAACGTCGCCTTGAGGCGATCGATCGCGCTCGAGGACTCGGCCTGGCCATTGATGAAGGCGAGGGTCCCGCGCATCAGGCGGCACAGCGCCGCAGCGGCGAGGCTCTCCTTCGAGGAGAAATGGCGGTACAGGCTGCCCTTCGCGATGCCGACCTCGGCCGCGACATCGTCCATCGTCATCAGGTCGAACCCCTTCTTGGCGAGAAGGAGGTTCACCGCATCGAGGATCGCATCCTCGCGGGCTTCGAACTGCTGCTGCTTGAAGCTGGGTCGCATGGCGCGAGGGTCGGCGGATGTCGCATCGTCGTGTGCCGGATCGGGACTGTCCACCCCGCTGGCTGGACAGAAAACACGGTTTTCGACCAATCGGTCAACGAAATGACCGGTTGGTCATGTTTCGACTATTGCGTTATTGTGCAGGACACTCTAGAGTCGTCCCTGCACCCAATCGACGC
>JBIPNU010000307.1:0-4108 GCA_044370615.1 Burkholderiales bacterium | reverse complement strand
TCGAGGCGATCGCCTGCGTGGATACCGCGCTCTGGGACCTGATGGGGCGTGCCAGCGGTCGCAGCGTGTGCCAGCTCCTGGGGGGCTATCGAACCCGCCTGCCGATCATCACCATCGCCGGCTACTACGAGCAAGGCAAGACGCTGGCCGATCTTGCCCGCGAGATGGAGTGGATCCGCAGCGTGGGCATGGCCGGCTGCAAGGTGAAGGTGGGCGGCCTGTCCCCGGAGGAGGACGCCCGGCGGGTAGCCGCGGCACGCGAGGGTGCGGGCGAGGACTTCATCCTCGTGGTGGACGCCAACCGGGGCTGGAACGCGCAGGACGCGATCCGCTTCTCGCGGCTGATCGAGCACCTGGACATCGGCTGGTTCGAGGAGCCCTGCCACTGGCATGACGATGCGTTCCTGATGGGCAAGGTGCGACGGGCGACCCGCATCCCGATCAACGCGGGGCAGTCGGAGTACACGGCGCAGGGCGTGCGGCGACTGATCGAGGCCGAGGCGGTGGACTTCGTCAACTTCGATGCCTCCGAGTCGGGCGGCATCACCGAGTGGCAGCGGGTGGCGGCGATGTGTTCGGTGTTCGACGTGAAGATGGCACACCACGAGGAACCGCACCTGTCGATGCACCTGCTGGGGGCGGTCCCGCACGGCACCTACGTGGAATGCTTCGCCGACCCGCTGCGCGACCCGATCTGGAAGGATCTGATCGTGAACCGGCCGATGCCGGTCGACGGGATGATCGAAGTGCCGCAGCGGCCGGGCTTCGGGCTGGAACTGGATCCGGCGATGATCCGCAAGTACCGGGTCGCCTGACGCGGTCGGCCGCGATCGCTTGCGAGGAGGGGAGAGATGAGGACAGGTCATTCGGCGGGGATGCTCGCCACCGCGTTCGCAGTCGTGCTGGGGATCGCGTCGCAGGCGGTCGACGCGCAGTCCTATCCGACCCGCCCGGTGCGGGTAGTGCTGCCCTTCGCCGCCGGGGGCGGCACCGACCTGCTGGCCCGGCTGCTGAGCCAGCGCTACACCGACGTACTCGGCCAGCCGGTACTGGTGGACAACCGGCCGGGCGCAGGCGGCAACCTCGGCGCGGAGATCGTCGCCAAGTCGCCGCCCGATGGCTACACGCTGTTGTTCTCGACCACGTCCACGGCCATCAATGCGACGCTCTATCCGAAGCTGGCCTTCGACATTCGTCGCGACTTCGTCGCCATCACGCAGTTCGCGCGCTCGCCGATCGTCGTGGTGGTGCACCCCTCGCTGCCGGTGCGCAGCGTTCGCGACCTCGTCGCGCTGTCGCGCAAGGAGAAGGGCGGCCTCAACTACGGCTCGAATGGCAGCGGCACCGGCTCCCACCTCGCGGGCGTGATGTTCGAACACATGGCTGGCGCCCCGCTCACCCACGTCCCGTACAAGGGTGCGAACCCGGCGGTGGGTGCGCTGGTGGGCGGCGAGGTCGTACTCGGTTTCCAGGCCACCACCAGCGTGTTGCCCTTCATTCGCTCGGGCAAGCTGCGCGCGATCGCGGTGACCACCGAGCGCCGGATCGCGGCGCTGCCCGACGTGCCCACGGTGGCGTCGCTGTTTCCGGGCTTCAACGTGGACCAGTGGTACGTGCTGTTCGCACCCGTCGGAACACCTGCGGCGATCGTCGGTCGCCTGCACGGCGAGGCAGTGTCCGCGCTGCAGCACCCGGACGTGAAGGCGTGGATGCAGCGCGAGAACTCCGAGCCGGTGGGCAGCACGCCGGCCGAGGCCGCCGCCTTCCTCGCCGCCGAGGTCGAGAAGTACGCGAAGATCGTGAAGCTCTCGGGCGCCCGGCCTGACTGAGCCGGCGAGCACGTGGTCCGCGCCTCGCGCGCGCGGCGGACAGGGCGGCGAGCGGCCGGTCATCGGGCCGCGCCCGCGGGAGGCGCTTCCTTGGCGCGCGCCCGGCGAGCGGGTATCCGCCGCGCAGGACGCGCGCAGGGCAGGCACGGAGAAGCTCGCGCGCCGGGGCAGGCAGGCGTGGCGCGGCAGGCAAGCAGGGACCGGCGCGGCGCGGGGGCCGCGCGGACGATCAGCCCGTCGAGGACGGCTGGTCCGGCGCCTGGCGCGCCTCGACGGTCTTCGCCTCGACCGCGTAGTGGTCCTCGAGGCCGATGAGCGTCTCGACCTCCTGGCGGGCAGCGAGGAAGGCCTGCGGGGAGATGCCTGCGTAGTCGCCGGTCTCGCGCAACTCGGCAAGCGCCTGGCGCAGGAAGTGATAGGCGGTGCACAGCACGACCTGCGCCTCGATGCAGGCGACATAGCCCATCTGCTGCAACTCCTGCCGCGTGAAGAGCGGCCGGCCGTCCCGGTTGCCTCGACTCTGCACGTAGACCAGCGGCAGTCGGCACTCGCGTGGCGCGCGTTCGGCCTCGTCGCGGTCGCGCGGAAACAGCAGCCCGAGATCGGCCCCGACGTCGGCGGCGCGGTTCAGCCGCAGGGCGGCCTCTGCGAGCCCCAGCGCGCGGCAGGTGTCGGTTCGTGCGATCACCACGAAGTCGGGGTCGCTGCGTTCGCGCTGCCGGCAGGCGTAGTCGATCTTCTCGACGAACGCCTCGACCGGGATGCCGTGCACGACGTAGCGATGGTAGTGCGCGCGCTTGGGGAACAGCGCGTCCTCGATGTGCACGCCGGCCACGCCCGCCTGGATGAACTCGCGCACCGTGCGCATGGTGTGGATCGGTTCGCCCCAGCCGGCGCCCGCGTCGGCGACCACGGGGATGCCGATCCGTCCGGCGATGTCGCGGGCGAGCGTGACCTGCTCGGTCAGGGTGAGCAGCGGCTCGGTGATCGCGCTGGAGGCGCCGGTCACATAGCCGCCGACGTAGGCCGCCTCGAAGCCCAGCGACTCCACCAGTCGGCCGCCGATCGCGTCGTAGACCGACGGCATGTGCAGGAAGGTGCCCGCGCGCAGCAGTGCGCGCAGCCGGGTCGAGGGGCGTTCGGTCATTGGAATCTCCGGGTGGGGACGAAGGCGCGCGACGGCCGCAGGACGGGGCCGATCGCGGTCTGCATCTCGGGGCGAGCGGTGGCAGTCTGCAATGCCGCGCGCGAGTTCAGCCAGGGCCGACCGGGGTGCCGTGTCGCCCCTCGGCCCGGATGCGCCAGTAGGCGTCCTGCAGCCGTCGGGTGATCGGGCCGGGTACTGCCGCGCGTACCGAACGCCCGGAGACTTCCCGCACCGGCAGTGCCGCGCCCGAGGTGCTGCAGGTGAACACCTCGTCGGCGACGAACAGGTCGAAGGCGGTGAGCGGGCGCACCTCGACCGGGATGCCCAGCTCGTGCGCGAGCTCGCAGAAGGTCATTCGGGTGATGCCGTGCAGGATGCCGGCGGCCGGGGTCTGCAGCACGCCCGCCCGCACCGCGAACAGGTTGGAGCGGGGTGCCTCCTGCACGCTGCCGTCGTGCGACAGCCAGACCACGTCGTCATAGCCCGCCTCGGCCGCCTCGATCCGGGCGAGGTTGTACTGCAACCGCGAGATGTGCTTGTAGCGCGGGTCCAGCGTGTCGGCCGGCATCCCGCGCTGGTGTGCGACCATCAGCCGGATGCCTTGGGCACGCTGCTCCTCGGTGCCGAGGAACAGGTAGGGCGAGGCGGCGATGAACACGTTCGGCCGGCAGGCGCGCAGGTCGCTCGTGCCCGGCGGCTGGGCGCCGCGGCTCACGATGATCCGCGTGCCCGCATCGCGCAGCCCGCTGCGCCCGGTGACCTCGACCACCGCGTCGCGCCACTGCGCGCGGTCGAGCCCCGGATCGAGGCGCGCTGCGTGCATCGATGCATCGAGGCGGTCGAGGTGGTCGTCCAGCCGGAACATCATGCCCTGCCAGGTGGAGATCACCTCGTAGACGCCATCGCCGAACTGGAAGCCCCAGTCGAAGAACGAGACGTGCGCGTCGCCGGCGGGCAGGTAGCGGCCGTTGACGTAGACCTCCGGTGCGTTCGCCATGCGCGAGCCTCGAGCAGGTTGGGCGCGACGGCGGCACGGGCCGCGCGCGAGCGGAGGCCCAGTATAGGCGAGCGACCGGCGCGAGACCTGCGCGCGGCCGCGCGCTGCGCCGCGCTTCGCGCCGCGCGCGCGGGT
>JBIPNU010000267.1:0-4440 GCA_044370615.1 Burkholderiales bacterium | reverse complement strand
AGTCGAACCGACAGCGCCCCGCGCGAGGGCGCGCACCCGGGAGGAGACACCATGCCCATGCACGACCGCCGCCGCCGCGCCGCGCTGCGCGCCGGCGCGCTCGCCACCGCCGGCCTCGCCGCCGGCCTGCCGGCCTGCTCGACCCTCGACGCCTTCGGGCCCGGTCGCGCGACGGGCGCGCTTGCGCCGCGCGGCGAGTGGCTGGTCCACGGCGCCACCGTGCTCACCCTCGACCCGAAGCTCGGCGAGTTCCCGCGTGGCGACGTGCACGTGCGCGATGGCCGCATCGTCGCAGTCGGCGCGAAGGTCGAGGCATCGGGTGCGACCCGAATCAACGGCGAGGGCATGATCTGCCTGCCCGGTTTCATCGACACCCACTGGCACCTGTGGACCAGCATCTGCCGGCCGATCATCCGCATCGACGACCCGAAGCGCAGCTACTTCCCGGTGACCAACATTCTCGGGCGCCACTACCTGCCCGAGGACAGTTACCGCGCAGTACGCCTGGGCATGGCCGAGGCGATCAGCGCGGGTGTCACGACCGTGCACAACTGGGCGCACAACATCCGTTCCGGCGCGCATGCCGATGCGGAGTTGCGCGCGATGCGCGAGATGGGATTGCGCGGCCGCTTCTCCTACGGCCCCGCGCAGGGCATGCCCGACGACCAGCCGATGGACTTCGCGCCGCTCGAGCGCATCCAGCGCGAGCAGATGCCCGGCGATGGCCTGATCACGCTGGGCATCAACTCGCGCAACGTCGGTGCGGACCCGAACCCGCTGCGCGGCAACATCCCGCTCCCGGTGATCCGCGCCGACTGGGGTGGCGCGCGCCGGCTGGGCATACCGATCACGCTGCACACCTCGGGACCCAGTCCGATCACCTTCCTCGAGCAGGCAGGCCTGCTCGGGCCCGACGTGCAGCTGGTCCATCCGCTGCTCACCACGGCCGAGGAGCGGAAGATCCTCGCGCGCCGCGGCGTGAGCTACAGCATCTCGCCGGTGGGCGAGTCGCGCCGCCCCGCCAGCGCCGGGGTGATCCAGCTGGGAGAACTGCTGGAGGCCGGCGTCAAGGTCAGCCTGTCGATCGACCATACCGGCACCTACAACGTCGACATGTTCCAGGTGATGCGGCTGCTCTACAACCTGCACCAGCACCGCGTCGGCGCGCGCGTCCCGGTCACCGCCCGGCGCATGGTGCAGCTCGCCACGCTCGACGGCGCGATCGACCTGGGCATCGCCGATCGCACCGGCTCGCTCACGCCGGGCAAGCGCGCCGACCTGATCCTGGTGAACACCCGCGACATCAACATCGCGCCGGCCGGGGACCCCTACGAGGCGCTGGTGGCCGATTCACCTCGCTCGACTTCCCGCGCGTGCTGGCCGAAGCGGAGGCCTCGGCGCAGGCGCTGCGTCAGCGCGCCGGCTGGACGAGCTGACCGGGCATCATCGGTCCCGACGCGGTGGCCGGCGCAGCAGCTCGGGCGCAAGCTGCTCGCGCGCGAAGCGCTCGCCCACCCGCTCGAGGTTGCGCTCGCCCAGCGCAGCGACCGCCTCGTCCTCGCTGGTGGCCGCCTTCCAGCGCTTGTAGTCGTCCGACAGGTCGAGACCCATCGACTCGGCGAGCAGGCTCACGTAGTTGACCACGCGAAACGGCTCCTCCTGCTCGAGGCCGCAGAGCATGCGCTGGCAGGAGTGGAACACCGTCACCACATCGGTGGCTCCTGCCCCCCTTGCCAGGGTGCAAACGCCCGCGGTCACGTCCTTCATCACCGGAGGCAGGCCGGCGAGCGCGGAGCACATGTGCCCGGGCACCGCCGGCCCGCCCGGCACCCGCTCGAGGCCGGGGATCAGGTCGAGCAGATCCTCGACCAGCGGATTGACGTCGACCTCGCGAAACCCCGAATGCCGGTGCAGCACCACGCGCCGTTCGACCGGTCGCGTCAGGCGCTCGCGCAGCCGATCGCGCCCGGCGTGCACGATCTGCGCGAAGTGCGACATCGCGAACGCCGGATCGGTATAGCCGCCCATGAACTGGTCCATGTGGCGGTGGCAGGACGGACACCAGGTCACGAGCGGCCCCCCCCCGATCGCTTCGGACAGCGCGTTGAACTTGCCCACCGTGCGGCGCGCCATGCCCTCGGCCGCGCGCAGATTGCCGTCCTTGGAGGTGCCGCAGCAGTAGCCCGGGCCACCCGCCGGTGCCACCTCGAGGCCGATCGCGCGCAGCACGGCAATGGCGGCCTGGATGATGTCTCCATGGCGCAGCACGTTGCAGCCGTACCAGAAGACCACGCGCCCGCTCACCGCGCGCTCCGGGTGGCAGGGTCGGCACGGTGCCATTCCTCGATCAGCGACTCGTCGAGCTGGGTCGCGGCGAAGGCCTCGATGCGGCGGAAGAACAGCGGATCCTCCGGCACGCTCATCTGCGCCGGCGCCCCCAGTTGCCCGAGCGCGCTCATCCGCGCGACCCGCAGCATGCGCATCGCGTGGATGCCCTCCGGACACGCATCGTTGCATGCGGCCGACTGGGTGCAGATCTTCACCCAGGCGAGCGCCTCGTCGGTGCCGGACTCGCCGCGCAGCATAGGCAACAGCCCTTCGAGCACCGTCCTCGCCTGCGCCCCGGCCAGTCGTGGCTCGTAGGCGGTCATCGGGCAGGCCTCGTAGCAGCGTCCGCACCGGGTGCAGCGCTCGAGGGTGTCCTCGGCAAAGCGGGCGATGAACTCACGCAGTCCGGCGGGCCGCGACTGCGTGCCCGCGGCCGCATCGGGCGCATGGGCAGGCACCGGGGCAGGGACCACGGGCGTCGGGTTCATCCGGGAAGTCTGCCACACCGCCGGCCGGACGTACCCGTCCCTGAGGCCTCCGGCGCACGGCGGCGCCGGAGGCGGGGCGCGCACCGCCCTCGCGCCCCGCGGGCGGAAGCCCGCCCGGCGCAGGTCGCGACCCGGGCATGACCGGACCGGCGCGAGCCGCGCGGTGCCGGGTGCCGCACGCCGCGGCGTGGGCTGCGGCCCCGGTCAGGTGTCGCCGCTGTCCGCGGGCTCCGAGGTCGGCGCGCAGGCCACGTGCGTGGAGACCATTTCAAGCACCCGGGTGCCGGCCTCGCCGAGGATCGCGGTGTCGACCACGGACAACCGGCGACCCGCACGGCTCACTGTGGAGCGCGCGCGCAGCGCGGGCCCCTGGCCCGGGTTGAGGAACCATGCGGAGGCTTCGACCAGGCGCTGGTCCGGCGGTGCCGCGACGATGGCGGTGATCGCCGCCAGCGCGAAACTGATGCCCCCCTGCGCGTGACCGACCCGGTTGCCGGCGTGCAGACCCATCGGCAGCCGGCAGCGCGCCCCGGCCCGGCCCTGCGCGTCGGTGAACGGCTGCGGCCGTCGACCGTACAGCGCGGGCAGGAACGGCCTGTCCGACCGCGCCCGCGCCGCGACCGCGCGCCGCCACAGCCCGCGCTCGTTGGCGTCGAGGTCGGCCACCCTCAGCGCGCGGGGGGCCGGCGCGCCGCCGGGCTGCCAGGGCAGTGGCGCGAGCCGGACACCGGGGGGAGGAGGCAACTGCATGAAGGTGCCCGAAGCCAGGGCGGCCAGCATCCCCCCGGCCGTGATCTCGCACCGGGCGAGGCCCTGGGGCGTGAGCGCGTCGACAACCATGCCCTCGCAGACGGCCTGCGCCTCGATCCGACCGGCGAGCGGCACGCCAGTCAGGGTGAGGTGCATGCTGACCGTGCCCAGGCGCATCCCTTCGGAGAGCGACATCCGGGCTCGGATCGCGTTGGCGAGCGCGATGTCGGCCAGCGTGGCCACCACCTCGAGACTGGCCAGGCCTCGCTCGTCGATGCAGTGCTCGCCCACGTCGAGCGCGATGCGGGCGATCCGCGCGTCCACCTGCTGCCACTCCAGTCCCATGAAGTGGCCGAGGAAATGCAGGCCGGGCGTACGGTTGTCGGCGATCGCGCGCAGCACACGTCCGAGCACCGGGTCGCCGAGCGGCGACACGCGGCCGCTCATCGCGTGCCCGCGCGCGCAGCACCGCGCGCGGGCGCGGACGCGGCGGGGTCGCGCGGCCGCCGTCGCGACGGGCTGCGATCCGGGGCCTCGATCGCCGCTCGCGTAGCCGCCAGCCGCTGCGGCGCCACGCGCCCCAGCGACGCGACCACCTCGACCGCGGTGCGCGCCAGCGCGCGGTAGGTATCGGCGACTGCAGGATCCCAGCGCTGCATCGCAACGAGGTGCCTGGACACCGACCCGGCGTCACCGCGCGAAATCGGACCGGCGAGCGCCTGTGCCACTCCCTGGCGGAAGATCGCGTCTACGGTCTCGCGCACGATCGGCTCGAACATCGCCAGCGCGACTGCGCGCGGCACGCCGGCGCGCTCCTCGCAGGCGAGGGCAAGTTCCATCAGCACCGGCAGGAAGTTGCAGGCGAAGGCGCCGC
>JBIPNU010000045.1:0-9997 GCA_044370615.1 Burkholderiales bacterium | reverse complement strand
CCCAGCCTCCTGAACACCGGTTCGAGCCGCCGCAGCGCCTGCGCATCGCCCTCGCAGCCGCACCAGGTGCCCGCGAACGTGGCTGCCGCGACTCGCGGCTCGGAAAAGTTCTTGACCGGGTGGACGGCCGCGACCGCGGCACCGGCGCGGCGGCAGGGCGCGAGCGCTTCGGCAGGCGTCGCGCCGCTCAGGTGCAGGACCAGGTCGCCCCGACGCAGCCGGCCGGCATCCGCGAGCCGTTGCGCCACGTCGGCGATCGCGTCGTCGGGCGTGCCGATCAGCCACCACTGCGCCTCGCCGGCGAGCGCGAGTTCGCGCAGCGGCTGCCCGGTGCCGATGAATCGCACCGCGGAGCGCGCGCTACCCAGGCTGCGGTTGACCACCGCCCCTACCTGCGCCTCCCCGCGCGCCTGCATCAGCTGCGCAACCACCCTCGCCGCGCGCCCGCAGCCGACCACGTTCAGGCGCGGCAGCGAACGGTCTGCGCCGGCTCGCGGGCGGGACGCCGACCGAGCGCCGCGTCCCGGGGACTGGCTCGCAACCAAGACGACCCCGACGAACGCCTCAGCGCTCGAGCAGGCTGCGCTTGTCCTTGACCTTCGCGAAGTCGTCGGCGTCCGGAAGCTGGTCCTTCTTCTCGATCAGCGGCTTCCAGTGCTTGGCGAGTTCGGCATTGAGCGCGATGAAATCACGCTGTCCGTCGGGTACGTCGTCCTCGGCGTAGATCGCCTCCACCGGACACTCGGCCACGCACAGGGTGCAGTCGATGCACTCGTCGGGGTCGATGACGAGCATGTTCGGCCCCTCGCGAAAGCAGTCCACCGGACAGACATCCACGCAGTCGGTGTACTTGCACTTGATGCACGATTCGGTGACGACGTAAGCCATGGTAGGGCAATCCTCCGCGGTCTGGCCGGCACGCCGGCCCGGACCTTCCGGGCGCGCGCCGCCGGGAGCCGGTCGGGGGAGCGCAGGCGCCGCCTCGACCGACTGCCGGCCCCGATGTTACCAGCGTGCGACGCGACGAGCCGGTGCGGCCGCGCACCGCCAGCGCGCTGCCGGGCCCGGGCGTTTTCCGCTACCCTTGGGTCGACGCCCGGGTCGCCGGTGGGTGCCCGGGCATTTCCATCCCCAAGAGGTTTCCGATGAGCAGCGACAAGATCGTCCACGTGAGCGACGCCACCTTCGAGCAGGATGTCCTCAAGAGGGTCGCCAAGATCAACATCGACCACAACCCGGCAACGCCCACGCGCTTCAACGTGAAGGGCATCCCCACCCTGATGCTCTTCAAGGACGGCAGCGTCGAGGCAACCAAGGTCGGCGCCCTGTCCAAGTCGCAGCTGGCCGCCTTCATCGACAGCAATCTCTGAGTCCGCGGGCCCGGCGTGCCCGGCCACACGGAACGGGACACGAGCGCTGGCAACGGCCTGCAAAACCCGATACCATTCGCGGTTTTCGGCCAACCGGCACCGACGCGCGGTGCCCGCCCTGACGCTCGCGCTCGTCGCGGGCCGTAGCGGCCGCGCGCAACGGTCCTTCCGAGGTTCCCATGAAAGCCGACGTCCACCCGAACTACACCGAAATCTCCGTCAGCTGCTCCTGCGGCACGACCTTCACCACCCGGTCGACGCTGGGCCGTGACCTCCAGGTCGAGGTGTGCTCCAGCTGCCACCCGTTCTACACCGGCAAGCAGAAGATCCTCGACACCGCGGGTCGGGTCGAGAAGTTCCGCCAGAAATACGCCCGCAAGGCTGCCTGACGCCCGTCCCGCCCTGTCGGCGGGCATGGCCCCGCCCGTCCGGTCCGCGTGCGGTCGCTTCCGGCCACCCGGCTGCGGGCGGATCCCGACCCCGGAGCGCGCATGCTCACTGATGTCCGAGCGCCGGCGCTGGAAGCGGACCCGAGCCACCTGCGCTGGCGCACGATCGGCGTGCTGGTCCTGTGCGCGATCTGGATCATCACCGGATTGCTGCCTCACCAGCCCTGGAAGCCCGACGAGGCCTACACCTTCGGGCTGGTCCTGCACGTGCTGCAGACCGGGGACTGGGTCGTGCCGACGCTGGCCGGCGAACCCTTCCTCGACCGCCCGCCCGCCTATCTGCTCGCCGCGGCGGCGCTCGCGGCCGCGCTGGGCGGGCTGCTCGAGGCGCACGACGCGGCCCGGCTCGCCAGCGGCGGGTTCATGGCAGTCACGCTGGGCGTGCTGGCCCTCACGGCGCGCGAACTCTACGGGCGAGAACATGCGTGGGTGGCACCACTCGCGCTGATCGGCTGTGTCGGCCTGCTGGTGCCCGGTCACCAGCTGATCGGCAATCTCGCGCTGCTGGCCGGCTTTGCCGTTGCCCTGTACGGACTCGCGCTCGCGCGGCGTCGCGGCGCGGCGGGTGGGGTGGTCTTCGGCACCGGACTCGGGCTGGCTTTCCTGGCCCAGGGGCTGCTCGCACCGACGGTGCTGGCCGCCTGTGCGCTGCTGCTCCCGCTCGTGTGCCCGCAATGGCGTTCGCGAAGCGTCGCCCTCGCGCTCGCCTGCGCCCTGGCCGCAGCCTTGCCCTGGCTGACCATCTGGCCGCTTGCGCTGCACGCGCGCTCGCCCGAACTGTTCGCCCAGTGGCTATGGGTGCAGAACATCGGACGCCTGCCAGGCGCTGCCGCGGCCTCGCCCGCCGCGCCTGGCGCCTACCTGCTGATGCTCCTCTGGTATGCGTGGCCGGCCCTGCCGCTGGCCGGCTGGATGCTGTGGCATCGGGGGCGCGCCGCGTTCGATGCGCCGCAGGTCAGGTTGCCGCTGCTGGTGGCCGCGGTGTGCTTCCTGGTCCTTCCTGCGTCCCCCGACGCCCGGGAACTGTACGCGCTGCCGCTGCTGCTGCCGCTTGCCCTGCTCGCCACCGCATCGATCGATTCGCTCGACCGCAGCGCCGCGAATTTCCTCGACTGGTTCGGCATCGCGACCTTCGGCCTGTGCGCGGCGGCGCTGTGGATGGCCTACCTGGCGCTGCAGACCGGTGTGCCCGGCGGGCTCGCTCGCGAACTTGCCGACTTCCACCCCGGCTTCTCGCCACGGTTCGACCCGTTCTCGCTGGCGCTCGCCGCGACCGCGACGCTCGCCTGGATCGGGCTGGTGGCGCGCATCGGCCGCTCGAACCGGCGCGCGATCATCAACTGGGCGGCCGGGCTGACGCTGTCGTGGATCCTGTTCTGCACGTTCTTTCTTGCCTACGTGGACCATGGCCGCGCCTACCGGGGCATGGTCGCCTCGTTGCAGCAGGCCTTGCCCGCCGATCGCGCGTGCGTCGCGAGCCGCGGCCTGGGCGAGAGCCAGCGGGCGATGCTGCATTACTACGCCGACCTGATCACCGTGCGCGAGGAGGCACCTGGCAGGCGCGACCCGTCGGGCTGCGACCTGCTGCTCTGGCAGGGCTGGGCCTGGGATGCCGATGCCCTCGGACCGCCATGGCGCCGGATCTGGGAGGGCAGCCGCGCCGGCGACCGCAAGGAACTCTACCGGCTGTACGTGCGCGAGGCACAGTCCGCGCCCGGCGGCGACCCGAACTGACCGCCCGCGCCGCGCCCGCCCTTCGTCAACCCCGCGCCAGACCCGGATTCCCCGACATGCCCGACCTGCTGCGCCGATTCGTGTTCGAGGGTTCGCCCGTGCGCGGTGCCGTCGCCCAGCTCGAAGGGACCTGGCGGGCGGTGCTCGATCGCCACGACTATCCGCCGGCGCTGCGCACGGTGCTCGGCGAGGCGCTGGCCGCCTGCGCGCTGCTGGCCTCCACCGTCAAGCTCGACGGCGCGCTGGTGCTGCAGGTCCAGGGCGGCCACCCGGTGCGGCTGCTGGTCGTCGAGTGCACTCGCGAGGGCACGCTGCGCGCCACCGCCAAGTGGGACGACCCGCTCCCGGCGCAGGCAGTCGCCAGCGCTCTGCTCGCCGGCGCGCGCTGCGCGATCTCGCTGATCGATGCGGAGGGACGCCAGGCCTACCAGGGCGTGGTCGAACTGCGCGACGGCGGCGTCGCGCAACTGCTCGGCCACTACCTTGCCCATTCCGAGCAGATCGACTCGGTGCTGCATCTGGCCTGCGACGCGCAGCACGCGTGCGGCCTGCTGATCCAGCGCCTGCCCGGCCAGCCGGATGCCGATCTCGACCGCTGGCCGCGGCTGCGCGAGCTCGCGGCGACCGTCGGTCCCCGGGAACTGGTCGGACTGCCAGTGCCGCAACTGCTGCACCGGCTGTTCCACGAGGAAGACCTGCGCCTGTTCGAACCGACCCCGCTCGCGTTCCGCTGCTCCTGTTCCGCCGGCCGGGTGGAGGCGATGCTGCGCATGCTCGGCGCGGCGGAAGTCGAATCGGTGCTTGCCGAACGCGGCGTGATCGAGGTCGGGTGCGAGTTCTGCGGACGGCAGTGGCGCTTCGACCCGGTCGACGCCGCGCGAGCGCTCGCCGCGGCCGACCCGGCCGCCGGTGGCCGCTCGGTGCACTGAAGGCGCCGCGGTTCGCCGACCGGTCCGCCCGCACCCCGCCTCCAGGCCGCGCGTGCGTTCAGTTCGCCGGACCCGCGGCACGCTCCTCGTCGAACCACCGGAACAGGGTCGGCACGACCAGCAGCGTGAGCAGGGTCGAGGTGACCAGGCCGCCGATCACCACCACGGCGAGCGGCCGCGTCACCTCCGAACCCGGGCCACTCGCGAACAGCATCGGAATCAGCCCGAGCGCGGCGACCGAGGCCGTCATCAGCACCGGGCGCAACCGCGCCTGGCAGCCGGCGATCACCGCCTCGCGCACCGCCATGCCCTCCTGCCGCAGGTGCCGGATGTATTCGACCAGCACCACGCCGTTGAGCGTGGCGATGCCCCAGAGGGTGATGAAGCCGACCGACGCAGGCACCGAGAGGAACTCGCCGGAGACGAGCAGCGCGAAGATGCCACCCAGCGAGGCGAAGGGCAGCACCAGGATGATGAGCGCCGCGCTGCGCACCGAGTTGAACAGCAGGAACAGCAGGAAGAAGATCGCGCCCACCGTCACCGGGACGATCAGCGACAGTCGTCCGAGCGCGCGCTCCATGTTCTGGAACTGCCCGCCCCACTGCAGCACGTAGCCCTCGGGAAGCCTCACTTCGGCCGCGATCCGCGCCTTGGCCTCGGCCACGTAGCCGCCGAGGTCACGCCCGGCGACGTTGGCGCCGATCACCAGCCGGCGGCGACCGGACTCGCGCGAGATGACTGGCGCGCTGTCGACAATCTCGAGGTTCGCGATCGCGCGCATCGGCACCAGCGCGCCGTTGGGCGATCGGAACAGGATGTTTCCGATCGCCTCCGGGCTGTTGCGCCAGGACTCCGGGAAACGGACGACAGCCGAGAACCGTCGCTCGCCCTCGTAGACTTCCGTGGCGCGGCGCCCGGCGATCGCCGTCTCGATCACGTCGTGCACGTCCGCGACGTTGAGTCCGTAGCGTGCGATCGCCCGGCGGTCGATGTCGATCGTGAGATAGGGCTGGCCGCTCACCCGGTCCAGCCTGAGGTCGCGAGTGCCGGTGATGCGCCCGAGCACGCGGGCAATCTCCTCGCTCTTCTGACGGAGCACGGCGAGGTCCTCGCCGAAGAGCTTGATCGCCACCTGGGAGCGCACGCCAGTGACCATCTCGTCGACGCGCTCCTGAATCGGCTGGCTCATCACGAGCTGCACTCCGGGCAGCGGGGCCAGCGCCTCGCGGATGCGCTGCTCGATGTCGGCCTGCCGCTCGAAGCCCGGCGGCCGCTCGCCGGGGGGAAGCAGGCTCACCACCGGCCCGGACTCGTGCTGCCCTGCCGGGTCGGCCGGACTCTCGCCCCGCCCGAGGGTGGACACCACGCCGCGCACGCCGGGTACCTGCGACACCCGCTTCATCGCCTCGATCTCGATGCGCACCGACTCCTCGATCGACACCGACGGCGTGCGCACGATCGCCGGCGTGATCGAACCTTCCTGCATCACCGGGACGAACGCGGTGCCGAGGAACGGAAACGCCGCGCCCGCCGCCAGCAGCAGGCCGATCGCGAGGGCAACCACCGCCCGCTCATGCCCGAGCGACCACTCGAGCGCGCGCAGGTAGACCGGCCGCAGACTGCGCACCACCCACGTGTCGTGGTCGGCGCCTCCGCGCAGCAGATAGGAGGCGAGTGCCGGAGTGAGCGTGAGCGAGAGCACCAGCGAAATGGCCAGCGCGATGGCGATCACCAGCGCCAGCGGACCGAACATCTTGCCTTCCATGTCGGTCAGCGTGAGCAGCGGCATGAAGACGAGGATGATGATTCCCACGCCGAACACCACCGGCACCCCGACCTCGGCGGCCGCATTGAGCACCACGCGCAGCCGGTCCATGCCGGCCGCCCTGGCCTCGCCCAGCCGCTTGAAGGTGTTCTCGACCACGACCACCGAGCCGTCGACCATCAGCCCGATGGCGATCACGAGCCCGCCCAGCGACATCAGGTTCGCGGAGAGACCGTAGTGGTTCATCGCCATGAAGGTGAGCAGCGGCGTGAGCACCAGCGTGGCCACCACGATCACGCTCGACCGCAGGTCTCCGAGGAAGACCGCCAGCACCACCACCACGAACAGCACCGCCTCCAGCAGCACCTTGACGATGGTCCACAGTGCCGCGTCGACGAGTTCGGTCCGGTCGTAGAACGGCACGATGCGCAGGCCTTCGGGCAGGAGCTGCTGCGCGTTGATCTGGTCGACCTTCTGCTTGACCCGGGTGACCACTTCGCGCGCATTGCCGCCGCGGATCATCATCACGATGCCGGCCACCGCCTCGGTGTCGCCGTCGCGGATCGCGGCACCCACCCGCGGCGCCTCGCCCAGGGTGATGGTGGCGACGTTGCGCAGGTAGACCGGCGTGCCGCGCACCTCGCGGATCACGATGTCGCCAATGTCGTCGACCGAGCGCACCAGGCCGACGCCGCGGATCAGGTACTGTTCCGCGCCGCGCGCGAGCACGCCGCCGCCGCTGTTGGCGTTGTTGAGCTCGAGCGCAGTCCGGATGTCGGCCAGGGTCACGTCGAAGCCCCGCATCCGCTGCGGGTCGGCGAGCACCTGGTACTCGCGCTCGTAGCCGCCGTGGGAGTTGACCTCGGCCACGCCGGAGATGCCGCGCAGCATCGGTCGTACCACCCAGTCCTGGATGATCCGCCGCTCGACGAGTTCCTGGCGGGTGAGCGCGCGCGTCCCGTCGTCGGGATGCTGAAGCGTGTACTGGTAGACCTGACCCAGTCCGCTGGACACCGGCCCCAGTACCGGCTCGACCCCCGCGGGCAGTCGGCTTCGCGCCTCGATCAGCCGCTCGAGCACCATCTGGCGCGCGAAGTACACGTCGGTGCGGTCGGTGAACACCAGGGTGATCAGCGACAGCCCCGCGCGGTTGATCGAGCGCAGCTCGGTCAACCCCGGCAGCCCGGTCACCGCGATCTCCAGTGGCACGGTCACGAAGCGCTCGACCTCCTCCGGGGAGCGCCCGGGCGCCTCGGTCGCCACCTGGACCTGTACGTTGGTCACGTCCGGGAACGCATCGAGCGACAGCTTCTGAGCCGCGCGCACGCCGAACACCGCCAGCACCGCGAACACCACCAGCAGCACCAGCCGCTGGCGCAGACTCGCCCGGACGATTGCGCGGATCACTGGCGCTGGCGCTCCGCATTGAGGTGGAAAGCGCCCTCGACCACGATCCGCTCGCCCGCCGCGAGTCCGGACAGGACGGGCCGCAGGCCGTCCGAGGTCTCGGGTCCCAGCGTGACCGGCCGCAGGCGGAAGACGCCCTCGGGCTCGGGCACGAACACGTGTTCGCGCACACCCTCGCGCACCACTGCCGCTGCCGGCACCGCGAGGGCACGGCGGGCGGGCTCGCGGATGGCCATCGTGACGAGCATCGCCGGCTTGATCGACCGGTCGGCATTGGGCAGGGTGGTGCGCACCGTGACGGTGCGAGTCTCCGGGTTGACCGTGTTGCCGACATGCGTGACCCGGGCGGTCAGTCGGCGATCACGCAGCGCCGGAATCTCCACATCGACCGGATCGCCGACCTTCACCCCGTAGACCTGCTCCTCGGGCACATCGCTCACCACCCACACCTGCGACAGGTCGGCCACGGTGAACAGCGCATCGGCCGGCTGCACCACCTGGCCGACGGTGAGCCGCCGTTCGATCACGGTGCCTCCGAGCTTCGAGGCCAGCGTGCTGACCGGGCTGATCGCGCGGGTATTCTCCAGCCGCCCGATCGCCTCCACGCTCATCCCCAGCGCCATCAGGTTGCCGCGCGCCGCGCGCAGTTCAGCCTCGGCGGAGAACAGTTCGTTCTCGCGTCGCTGCAGCTCCGCGCTGCCGATCACGTCGGCGGCGACCAGCAGGCGAGCCCTCTCGACCCCTCGCTGGACCAGTTCGAGATCGAGGCCGGCCTTGAGGAAGTTGCGCTGGGCGATCGCGAGCTCGGTGCTGTCGATGCGCGCGAGCGGCTGGCCCGGACGCACGTCGGCGCCGAGCATGACCGGTGCCTCGATCACCCGGCCGGACACCGAGGAGCCGATGCGGGCGACCCGTTCCTCGTCCACCTGCACGCTGCCGGAGACGCGGAACTGCTCGCGGATCTCGCTCGTCTCCACCGTCGCGATGCGCAACCGCTCGAGCATCGCTGCGGAGGGCTGCACCCGCATCGCATCCTGGGGCGGCGCGGACGATGCCGGGACGGGGTCGGAGCCACGTCCACAACCGCCGGCCACCAAGAGTACCCCTGCCACGACCAGCGCGCCCGCAGCGTGCCGGCGACTGCGCCTCTTCATTGCCTGCCCTCCAGCAGATCGGTGCCGATCAGCCGCTCGAGTTCGATCAGCGCATAGCGCGCCTCGAACAGCGCGTTCGCATAGTCCTGGCGCACCAGCCGCAGCGTGCGCTGCGCGTCCAGGTATTCGATGATTCCGCGCTCGCCGAATCGGTACGCCGCCTCGGCCACCCGCAGCGACTGCTGCGCCTGGCGCAGCAGGCCTCCCTCGAAGGCCTGCACCTGCTGGCGTGCAAGCGCGAAGCCGGTATAGGCCTGGTCGAGCTCGGCGAGCAGGGCCTGGCGCCGTACATCGAACTGCGCCTGGGAGAAAGCCGCCTCGGCGATCGCCTCGCGGATCTGGCCCTCGCGGCGGTTGAGCAGCGGCAGCGGAACGCTGATCCCGACCCGCCAGCGCGACTGGTCCGGCTCCTGGTCGAACCCCGCACGCAGCGATACCTGGGGGGTACGCAGCCGCTGCTCGAGGTCCACCCGCGCCACCGCCCGTCGCCGTTCGGCCTCGAACTGGGCGAGTTCCGGATTCAGGCGCAACGCACGCTCCCGGATGTCGGACAGCGGCGGGATCGGCGGCAGCGCCGGCAGCCCACCGCTGACCTGCACCGGCGAGTCCGAAGGGGCACCCACCAGATTGAGGAGTGCCGCGCGTGCCTGATCCACCCGCATGCGGGCCGCATCGCGCGCGCGGCGGGCATTGAGCAGTTCGGTGTCCGCCCGGATCAGGTCCAGCCGGGGCGACTCGCCGAGGTCCACGCGCAGCCCGATCCGGTCGCGGATCTGCTGCAGGTTGGCGAGGTCCTCGTCGGCGATGCGCAGTTGTTCCTCCCGCTGCAGCACCTGGAAGAAGGCACCGCGCACGCGCGCATGCAGACCGCGACGCAGCACGCGTTCGAGCGCCTGAGCGCCCTCGACCCCCGCTTCGGCGATGCCTGCGCGCGCTGCGCGGACCGCGGGATAGTCGAGCGGCTGGGCGATCGCCAGCGTCTGCGCGCTGCCATCCGGCCCGCCGGGGCCGCGCGGGCGTACCGGTCCTGCCGAGAACTCCACCTCGGGATTAGGCAACTGGCGAGCGGTGACCCCGGCCGCCTGCGCCGCCTCCAGGCGCGCGCGCGCGCCCTCGAGCAGCGCGCTCGCGCGCTCCGCCCGGGCGATCGCCTCGGCAAGAGTGAGCCGCAGCGCGGGGGCTCCCGGCG
>JBIPNU010000306.1:0-4130 GCA_044370615.1 Burkholderiales bacterium | reverse complement strand
TGCCCGAGATCGAGCGCGAATGGGAAGCCTGCGGCCGCGTGCACAAGCGCCGCGCACGCGATCTCGAGGAACACATCGTCGTCTGGCGACAGCTGTGGTCGGGCAAGCCGGTGAGCTACGAGGGCAACGGATTCCGGCTGCAGGAGCACACGATCGCGCCGCTGCCGTGGAGCGAGGAGGGCCCCCCGCTGCTGGTCACCGCAGGCAATCGCGGCGAAATCATCCCGGCACAGATCGATCGGGTCGGGCGTCTGGGCGATGGCGTGATCACCACCTATCTCGACGATGCGGATTGCCGTCGACTGCGGGAGGTCTGCAACGAGGCGTTCGAGCGCCACCAGCGCCCACGTCCCGGGTTCCCGATGTGCGTGTACACGACGGTTCGCATCGAGAACGACGCGGCCCGTGCCGAGCGCGAGATGCGCGATTTCCTCACGAAGTACTACGGAGGCGGCGTGAACTACCGCGGACTGATGGGCCTGGGACCGGCTTCTGCGGTGGTCGATGCGTTGCGCCGCTACGAGGCGGCGGGGGTCACCGACCTGTGTGTACGCTTCGCGGGCCTGGACCAGCGCGCCCAGCTCGACCAGTTCATCGATCAGGTGCTGCCAGCCTTTGCCGGGGCTGCGTGCTGAGCCCACGCGGGGCGAGGGACGCCGCGCACGAACATTGCCAGGAGCTTCCAGTATGACCCGTACCGCCCTGTTGATCGCCGGTGCCCTTGTCGGCGCGATGCCCGTGGATGCCGTGTTCTCCCAGACATGGCCCACGCGGCCGGTTCGCCTGGTGGTGTCATTCCCGCCCGGCGGTGCAACCGATACCTTCTCGCGGGTCGCCGCCTCGGAAGTGTCCCGGCAGGTGGGGCAGCAGGTGCTGGTCGAGAATCGCCCGGGTGCCGGCACGATCATCGCGGGCGAGATCGTCGCCAAGGCGGCGCCGGACGGTCACACGCTGCTGTTCACCGACCTCTCCACCCACACGATCAAGCGGTCGCTGTACCCGAAACTGCCCTACGACCCGCTGCGCGACTTCTCGCCGATCGCGGTCCTCAACCACTCGCCGCTGCTGCTGGTCGCGCATCCGTCGGTCGGGGCGAAGACCGCAGCCGAGCTGGTGGCGGTCGCACGCCGAAATCCCGGCATCACGATGGGCCACTCCGGCCTGGGCACGGTGACGCACATGACCGGCGAGAAGTTCCGTCTTCGTGCCGGGATCAGGACGACTCCGGTGGCCTACAAGGGCGGGGCGCTGCCGGTCACCGCACTCCTCAGCGGGGAGATCGCGATGGTGATGGCCACCGTGCCCGCGGCGCTCCCGCACGTGCGCTCCGGGCGCCTCGTCGCCATCGGGCTCGCGGCGGACAAGCGCGCCGCGTCGATGAAGGACATCCCCGCGCTCACCGAGACGATCAAGGGGACCGAGGGGGCGGTGATCTCCGCGGTGCTGGGGCCCGCCGGCATGGCGGCGGCGCTGGTCGAGCGGCTGAACATGGAGTTCACCCGGGTCTCCGATTCGGCCACGGCACGTGAAGCGTACGCGGCGAACGGGGCGGAGGCCCTGCGCATGACGCCAGCCGAGATGCAGCGGTTCATGGAGCGCGACGCGCGGGAGTGGGAGGAAGTGGTCAAGGCCACCGGAGTGAAGCTGGACTAGCCGCAGCCGCGGTTACGCCGCGCATGCCGATCGTGGAGGTGTCGATGCGTCACCCTGTCCATGCTGTTTGCGGTCTGGTTACGCTGTTCGCGGCGGGGGCGGCTGCCGCCCAGGCATGGCCTTCGCGACCGATCCGGCTGATCGCTCCCTCGGGTGCCGGCGGTCCCGTGGACGTCATCTGCCGCGCGGTCGCGCAGGCGCTCGGAGACGTGCTCGGCCAGCAGGTGCGGCAGCCCCCCGACGGGCATACGCTGCTGTTCGGGTTCTCGGGCCCGCTGTCGATCGTGCCGCACCTGAACGCGGCGACGCCCTACGACCCGCTGCGCGATCTCGCACCGGTGTCGCAGGTGGCGTCGGCCCCCTACGTGCTGATCGTCAATTCGGCGCTCCCGGTCCGATCGGTCAAGGATCTGGTGGCGCTGGCCCGAAAGCGTCCGGGCCAGATGCACTTCGCCTCCGGGGGCACCGGGGTGGGTATCCACATGGCCGGCGAACTGTTCAAGGTTTCGGCTGGCGTGGATATCGTCCATGTCCCGTACAAGGGCGCGGCGCCCGGACTGACGGCCCTGCTCGCGGGCGAGGTCGAGATGATGTTCAACGGCCTGGGGCCGGCGATGCCGCACATCAAGACCGGGCGCGTGAGGGCGCTGGCGGTCGGTGGCGAGCGCCGCTCCGAGCTGCTGCCGGAACTGCCGACGGTGCGCGAAAGCGGGTTCGACTTCAACACCGAAGGCTGGTACGGGGTACTGGGTCCACGCGAGCTGCCCGCGGCCGTGATCGAGACGCTGCACCGGGCGCTCGCGAAGGTGTCGACCCAACCGGAACACCGGGCCCAGCTCGCTCGCCTGAGCGCCGAGGCTCTGGCGACCACGCCAGCCGAGTTCTCCGCGATGCTGCGTGACGAGCATGGCAAGTGGGGCAGGGTGATCAAGGCCGCAGGCATCCGGATGTAGGCTGCGCCTGCTTCGTCCCCTGCAGCGGCGGGCGGTGGCTGCAGCCGGGAATGCGTGTCCGCGCCCGGCTATTCGCCCGCGTCACCCGGCCGAGGGGCCGCGCGAGCGCGCGGCCTTGCACGAAGCGCACGCCGCAGTGCGACGACGTCCAGCGTCGCCGCCAGCAGCAGGATCGCCAGCAGCAGTGCGCGCGAGCCGGACATCACGATCGCCAGCCCTGCGCCGAGCATCGCGGCCATATGGTTGACGAACACCTTCCGGCTGAAGGCGTCGAGCAAGCGGCTGAAAGCACCCAATGGATCCTCGAGGCTCGCCCGCACCGCCAGCACCGCGAAGGCGGCTTCAGCCCCCACCAGTGCCACGGCCTGCCAGACCGGCAGCACCTCGGGAATCCGCACCAGCCAGCCAACCATGCCGTGATAGAGATTGAAGCTCTTCAACCGGACGGTGATCCCGTGTTCCTGCCCCCACGCGCCCCACGCGAACATGCCGAAGAGCTGGATGAACTTCCCGGTCACGAACAGCACGAGTCCCGCCAACGGCAGGGTCACGAGTAGCCATACCCAGCCTGCGCGGGCGGCCAGGGCCAGCCCGATCAGCCCGACCGTCAGCCACAGCGCCACCATCTGCATCCAGATGCAGACGAGCAACTGGCCCGCCGACCAGTGCAGTCCCCAGACCGCGAAGACCAGGAAGGCGCTCAGCGCCAGCGATACCGCGCGAGTCAGCGTCTCTCCACCCATCGGCTCAACTACCGGACTGCCGGCCTGCCGCAGCGAATCGCCTCCGGGCGGTTGGCGTCCGCGCGGATGCGTTCGGCTGCGGAAGCAGGCCAGCCAGGCACACGGCAAGGCGGGTGGACGGTCATGCGCACGATTACAGCCAGCCCGCTCGCCGGAATCGCCGGAAGAGATAGCCCGCCGCACCCGCGATCACCGCCAGCGCCATCGGATACCCCCATTCCCAGCGAAGTTCCGGCATGTGCTCGAAGTTCATGCCCCAGATGCCGGCCAGCGCGGTGGACACCGCGAAGATCGCCGCCCACGCGGCCAGGCGCTTGGTGATCTCGGACTCCTCGATCGTGACCATCGAGAGGTTCACCTGGATCGCGGTGTCGATCGACTCCCGCAGGCTGTCGATCGCGCTGCTGATCCGCAGCAGGTGGTCGTTCACGTCGCGGAAGTAGTCCTGGCTGGGCACGGCGATCGCGGGGGCCCGGCTACCATGCAGGCGTCCGGAGACCTCCAGCAGGGGCGTGGCGATATGTCGCAATTCGTTCGCGCGCCGCTTGAGCGCGTACAGCCGCTCGATGTTGCGCCGGCCCGAACCGCGCTCGAAGATGTGCTCCTCGATTGCCTCGAATTCGCTCTCCATCGCCTCGAGCAGCGGGAAATAGCGGTCGACCACGGCGTCCATCAGCGCGTAGAGCACGAAGCCGGAGCCCTCGCGCAATCGATCGGGCTCGCGTTCACATCGCTCGCGCACGCCGAGGAAGTTCTGCCAGCTGTTGCTGCGCACCGACAG
>JBIPNU010000305.1:0-4136 GCA_044370615.1 Burkholderiales bacterium | reverse complement strand
CTCAACCTGTTCGAGCTGGGCCAGGTCACGGTCGATGACGTGATGATCCCGCGCGGACGGGTCGAGTGGATCGATCTCGACGACCCCCCGGAGCGGATCGCCGACCAGATCGCCACCTGCTACCACACCCGGCTGGTGGCCTGCCGCGGTTCGCTCGACCACATTGCCGGCATCCTGCACGTGCGCAGGGCGCTGTCGCTGGTGCGCCAGGGCGGGATCGCCGACGCCGACGCCATCCTGCCCCTGCTCGCGCCGCCCTACTTCGTGCCGCAGGGGACGGCGCTGTTCGCCCAGCTCACCCAGTTCAAGGAACAGCAGGAGCGGCTCGGCCTGATCGTCGACGAGTACGGCGAGCTGCGCGGGCTGGTCACGCTCGAGGACATCCTCGAGGAGCTGGTCGGCGAGTTCACCACCACCGCGCCCGGCGGTGGCGAGGGTTACGCGCGCGCGGCCGACGGCAGCGTGCTGGCCGAGGGCTCGGCCTCGCTGCGGGCGCTCAATCGCCGGCTCGGGCTCTCCCTGCCCCTGGACGGCCCGAAGACGCTCAACGGACTGATCGTCGACCACCTGCGCGAACTGCCGGAACCGGGCACCACCGTGAAGATCGCCGGGTATCCGCTGGAGGTGGTCCAGACCCAGGAGCGGCTGATCCGCTCGGTCCGGATCTACCCGCGCACCGGCACGCTGTCCGCCCGGACGGCTGCGCCTCCCCCCGTCCCGGGCGCCGCGGACCGGCAGTAATCCCTTTACAAGACCGGGGTCACGACCGCACCATCCGCATGATTTGTCGGGCGGAGCGCAGCCGATGGCCTCAACTCTCACTCAGAGCCGCAACAAGGACGTCAAGGACTACCTGTACGCGTGGGTCGCGCAGGACAAGACCGGCAAGGCGGTGCGCGGCGAGATGCGGGCAAGCGGCGACAGCGTGGTGGTCGCCCAGTTGCGCCGCCAGGGCCTGTCCGGGATCAAGGTCAAGCGCCAGCGGGTCGGGACCGGGCGCAAGATCACCGAAAAGGACATCACCATCTTCACCCGCCAGCTGGCGGTGATGATGAAGGCCGGGGTGCCGCTGCTGCAGGCGTTCGACATCGTCGGCAAGGGCCATTCCAACCCGTCGGTGCAGAAGGTACTGCTCGCGATCAAGACCGACGTCGAGACCGGCTCCAGCCTCAACCAGGCGTTCCGCAAGTTCCCCGATCACTTCGACAACCTGTTCTGCAACCTGGTTGCCGCAGGCGAGGCGGCCGGCATCCTGGACACCCTGCTCGACCGGCTCGCGACCTACAAGGAAAAGACGCTCGCGATCAAGAGCAAGATCAAGTCGGCGCTGTTCTACCCTGTCGCCATCGTGGTGGTCGCCTTCATCATCACCGCGATCATCATGATCTTCGTGATCCCGTCGTTCAAGCAGGTGTTCGCGAGCTTCGGCGCAGACCTGCCGGTCCCCACCCTCGTGGTGATGGCCATCTCCGATTTCTTCGTCGAGTTCTGGTGGGCGATCTTCGGCGCGATCGGCGCGGGCGTATTCCTGTTGCTGCGCGCCTACAAGAAATCGGCCACCCTGCGCGACAGCGTCGACGCCGTGATGCTGCGCGCCCCCGTATTCGGCGACCTGATCCGCAAGGCTTCGATCGCCCGCTGGGCGCGCACGCTGTCGACGATGTTCGCCGCCGGCGTGCCGCTGATCGAGGCGCTGGGCTCGGTGGCTGGCGCCGCCGGCAACGCGGTCTACCGCAAGGCGACCGAACGCGTCCAGCAAGAGATCTCCACCGGCACCAGCCTCACCGTCGCGATGCAGGGGGTGGATGTGTTCCCGGCAATGGTGCTGCAGATGACCGCGATCGGGGAGGAGTCCGGCGCGCTCGACCAGATGCTCTCGAAGGTCGCGGACTTCTACGAGTCCGAGGTCGACGATGCGGTCGAGGCGCTGTCGAGCCTGATGGAGCCGATCATCATGGTCGTGCTGGGAACGCTGATCGGTGGCATGGTCATCGCGATGTACCTGCCGATCTTCAAGATGGGCCAGGTCGTCTGAGGTCGGTGACGACGCCTCGCGCCCGTCGGCCCTGGCCCGCCCCGCGGTGACCCCGCTGATCGACCTGCTGCGCGCCGAGCCCGCGCTCTGGGCGATGGTGTGCCTGTTGCTCGGCCTGCCGATCGGCAGTTTTCTCAACGTGCTCGTGCTGAGGCTCCCGCGCATGATGGAGCGCGACTGGGCGGAGCAGTGCGCGGAACTCGCCGGCCAGCCTGCGCCCCCCGCCGAGCGGTTCAACCTCGCGGTGCCGCGCTCTCGCTGCCCCTCCTGCCGCACCCCGATACGGGCGGCGCACAACATTCCAGTGCTGTCCTGGCTGTGGCTGCGCGGGCGCTGCGCGGCCTGCGGGTGGTCGATTCCGGTCCGCTACCCGCTGGTGGAGCTGGTCACCGCGCTCGGCGCGGTCGCGATCGGCTGGCATTTCGGGGCCACGGCCGCCGCGGTGCTGGCCTTCGCGTTCTTCGCCACCCTGCTCGCGCTGGCGCTGATCGACTTCGACACCCAGTTGCTGCCCGACTCGCTCACCCTGCCCCTGCTCTGGGTCGGGCTGCTGGCGAACCTGTGGGGGGTATTCGCGCCCCTGCACGATGCGGTGATCGGCGCGGTAGCGGGCTACCTCACCCTGTGGTCGGTGTACTGGGCCTTCCGCCTCGCGACCGGGCGGGAAGGCATGGGGTACGGCGACTTCAAGCTGCTGGCCGCCATCGGCGCCTGGCTGGGCTGGCAGATGCTTCCGATCGTCGTGCTGCTCTCCTCGGTGGCCGGCGCGCTGATCGGCATCGCGCTGATCGTCGCCGCGCGCCGGGGACGCGAAGTGCCCATGCCCTTCGGGCCCTATCTCGCCGTCGCCGGGGTGGCGGCGCTGTTCTGGGGCCCTCCCCTGCTCGATGTCTGGCTCGGCCGCTGACGCGCGCCCCGCCCGCCCGTACTCGATCGGCCTGACCGGCGGGATCGGCAGCGGCAAGTCGACCGTTGCCGAGCGCTTCGCCGCCCGCGGAGCGGCGGTCGTCGACACCGACGCGATCGCGCACGCGCTCACCGGCCCGGACGGGCGCGCGATGCCCGCGATCGCCGAGCGCTTCGGGGCGGGCTGCGTGCGCGCCGACGGCAGCCTCGATCGTGATGCGATGCGTCAGCGGGTGTTCGCGGATCCCGCGCAGCGCGCCGCCCTGGAGGCCATCCTGCACCCGCTGATCCGGGCCGAGGCAACCCGCCAGATCGCGGCGGCACGCGCTCCGTACGTGCTGGTGGCCATCCCGCTGCTCGCCGAACGGGACGGATGGCGCGACCGGCTCGACCGGGTATTGGTGGTAGACTGCTCGCGCGATCGGCAGGTCGAGCGGGTGATCCAGCGCAGCCGGTTGAGCCGCGAGCAGGTGACGGCGATCCTTGCCGCACAGGCCGGACGCGAGCAGCGGCTCGCGCTGGCCGACGACGTGCTCGACAACGACGGTGCGCCGGAGGCCCTCGAGCCGCAGGTCGACAGGCTGCATCGACAGTACCTCGCGCTCGCCGCGCGCGCACGACCGGCGCGCGTCGGCGAGTGAGTGAACGCCCGGCTTCTCCCTCTCCACCGCAGTGCCATGACCGCGACGCGCCGCCGCCGTCCGCCGCGGTCCGGGCTCCCGACCGCGTGCCGTCCGCCCCGACGCCTGCCCCCGTGTCCGTGATCGACTACGAGTTCCCGCTCAACGAGCGCACGCGCACGCTGCTGCGGCTGGAAGATCTCTACGACAAGCTCACCTGGTTCGCGTCGAAGGATCACCCGCTCGAGCATCACACTGCGCTGGTGACGCTGTTCGAGATCGTCGAGGTCGCCAGCCGCGCCGACCTCAAGTCGGACCTGCTGCAGGAACTCGAGCGCCAGAAGCACTCGCTCGAGGCGCTGCGCAACAACCCCCAGGTGCTGTCCGAGGCGCTCGACGCGGTGCTTGCCGAAATCGACCACGCTGCCTCGCGCCTGTACGGGCTGACCGGCAAGGTCGGCCAGGAACTGCGCGACAACGAATGGCTGATGAGCATCCGCCAGCGCTCGAACATCCCGGGCGGGGTGTGCGAGTTCGACCTGCCGTCCTACCACTACTGGCAGCACCGGCCGGCC
>JBIPNU010000304.1:0-4144 GCA_044370615.1 Burkholderiales bacterium | reverse complement strand
GCGCGGGCGCCGTGCCCAGGTAGCCCGCCGGGTCGAGCGCAGCGGCGATCTGGTCGGCGCCGAGCGCGCCGGCGATCCCGGCATCGGCGGCCAGTGCCTCGGCGAGCGACCATCCGCGCGCGCGCCCCTCGGCGATCGCGCGCTCCACCCACCGCTGCGCCGTCTGCCGACCGACCGCGCGCGCGAGCACGAACATCACGCGCTCGGCCAGCAGGTAGCCGCCGGTGAGCCCGAGGTTCGCGCGCATGCGCGCCTCGTCGACCGCCAGGCCGGCGAGTACCTCGCGGGTCTGCGCGAGCATCGCCCCCACCGTCATGCCGATCTCCGGCAGCGCCTTCCATTCGACCTTCCAGGCCACGCCATCGCGCTCGTGCTGCGAACCCAGCGCCTCGTGCATGAAGGCGACCGCGTAGCGCAACGAGCGGCCGAGCAGCGCGATGTTCTCGCAGGCCGCCGGGTTGCGCTTGTGCGGCATGGTCGAGGAGCCCACCTTGCCTTCGCCGGAAGGTTCCGCCAGTTCGGCGATCTCGTCATGCGAGAGGAGGACGATCTCGCCGGCGATCTTGCCCAGCGTGCCGCCGAGCAGGCCGAGCAGGCCGGCATATTCGACCAGGCGGTCGCGCGCCGGCTGCCAGCTGATCGCGGGCACCCCGAGGCCCAGCCTCGCCATCAGCCGGCGCTCGAGCTCGGCCGCGTGCTCGCCGAAGGAGGCCTGCGTGCCGACCGCGCCCACCATGCTGCCGACGAACAGCCGCGGCTCGACCTGCACGAGACGCTCGCGGTGGCGACCGAGTTCGTCCAGCCAGATCGCGCACTTGTGGCCGAAGGTGATCGGCAGCGCATGCACCGCGTGGGTGCGCCCGGCCATCGGGGAGTCGCGGTAGCGCGCCGCGAGGCGCGCGAGTTCGCCCCCGACCCGACCCAGGTCACGCAGGAACACCGCGTGCGCGTCGCGCAACTGCAGCACCGCGCCGGTGTCGAGCACGTCCTGCGTGGTCGGGCCATGGTGCAGCCACTGCGCGCTGTCCTCGCCGCAGCGGCGAGCGAGGGCGCGCAGCGCCGGCACCAGCGGGTGGCGGGCCACCCGCGCCTCGGCGCCGATGCGCTCGACATCGATCACGCCCTCGCTCGCCCGTTCGGCGATCTCGCGCGCCGCCGCCTCGGGCACCAGCCCCAGGCTTGCCTGCGCCTGCGCGAGCGCCGCCTCGTAGTCGAACCAGCGCTGCACGCGCGCGTGCTCGCCGAAGATCTCGCGCAATTCGGCGGTGGACCAGAGGTCGCGCTGCAGTGCCATGTCGAACACACCCGAGGCCATCGAAACCCTCCTGTAGTGGGATGCGCGGGGTGCGCCGGCGAACCCGCGCGCCGCGTGCACCGCGCACGCAGCCTGCGAAGCGCAAGGGCGATGGTAGCCCCGGCTCGCGCGCACCCCCGCGACGAGCGCGCTACCATGCGGCCTTCCCGGAGGACACGCCGACATGGCCCATCTCGAACGCCTGCGCCAGTTCATCGCCGAGTTCACCACGCTCGTCTCCGCCCACGGGCGCGACGAGGCCCTGATGCTCGATCGCGGGGCGACGCTGCTCGGCGCGCTGGTGGCCCACGACGACTGGCTGCCCGAGGAGGCCACCCGGCCCGACCCGGTCTATTACCGGCAGTACCTGCTGCACTGCGACCCGCTCGAGCGCTTCTCGGTGGTGAGTTTCGTCTGGGGTCCCGGCCAGCGCACGCCGGTACACGACCACTGCACCTGGGGCATGGTGGGCATGCTGCGCGGCGCCGAGCGCTGCCGGCGCTTCGCGCGGCCCGCGCCCGGCGCACCGCTCCAGGTCGCCGGCGAGTATCGACTGGAGCCCGGTGCCGTCGATCGCCTGTCACCGACGGAGGGCGACATCCACGAGGTCAGCAACGCGCTGGACGACCGGGTGTCGATCAGCGTCCACGTCTACGGTGCGAACATCGGGGCGGTATCGCGCCACGTCTACGACCCGGCCACCGGCGAGGAGAAGCCGTTCGTCTCCGGCTACTCGAGCCCCCAGGTCCCGAACCTGTGGGATCGCTCCGCCGAAGTGCGAGCGACGCTCGCTCGCTGAGCGGCGAACCGGTCGTGCCTGCCGCGGCGCCATCCATGACCGCCGTACCCGCCATACCCGCCGTGCCGGCCGTGTCCGCCCGGTCCGTCGTGCCTGCCGTGGCTGGCGTGCCTGACGTGCCTGCCGTGCGCCGCGTGCGTGGCGTGGCTGTCGCGCCGCTCCTGCAACGGGTGCCTGTCGGTGCCGTCGCGCCCATCGCGGCCGTCGTGCCCGTAGTGCCCGTCTTGCCTGCCGTACCTGTCCGGTGCAGCGTGCCTCTCTTTCCATTCGTCCCGCCTGTCCCGGCCACGGGCGGCGCAATCGTCACCCCCCGCGTACCGGTCGCCGGATGCCGCGGGGCGCCCGGCATGGCCACCCGCCGGGCTTCGTGCGACTCGCCTCGCCCTTGCCGATCGGGACGCCTCGATCCACCCTGCTCCCGTCCACCAGCGGCGCGCCGCGCCGCTCGATCCGAGGATTGCCGCCCATGACCCTGCCCACCGAATTCGACTGCGTCGAAATCTCCACGCCCGGCAAGCCCGAAGTGCTCAAGCCCGCGCGCCGCGCGATGCCCGTGCCGCGGGCCGGCGAAGTGATGGTCGCCGTCCAGGCCGCCGGGGTCAACCGCCCCGACGTGCTCCAGCGCATCGGCCGCTACCCGGTGCCGAAGAACGCGAGCGACCTCCCGGGCCTGGAAGTGGCCGGCACCATCGCCGCCGTCGGCCCGGGCGCGGACCGCTGGAAGGTGGGCGATGCCGTCTGCGCGCTCACCAACGGCGGTGGCTACGCCAGCCACTGCCTCGCGCCTGCAGGCAGCGTGCTGCCCGTCCCGGCGGGCTTCTCGATGATCGAGGCGGCCGCGGTGCCGGAGACCTTCTTCACCGTCTGGAGCAACGTGTTCGAGCGCGCCCGGCTCGCACCCGGCGAAAGCCTGCTGGTGCAAGGGGGCTCCAGCGGCATCGGCACCACCGCCATCCAGCTCGCCGCCGCGCGCGGCCACACGGTCTACGCGACGGCTGGCAGCGCGGAGAAGTGCGCCGCCTGCGAGCGCCTGGGCGCACGGCGTGCCGTCAACTACCGCGACGAGGATTTCGAGGCGGTGATCCGCGAGGCCACCGGCGGGCGCGGCGTGAACGTGATCCTCGACATGGTGGGCGGCGAGTACGTCGGCCGCGAACTGCGCTGCCTCGCCGACGACGGCCGGCTGGTGTTCATCGCCTTCCTCGGCGGCATGAAGGCCACCGTGGATCTCAACGAACTCATGCGGCGGCGACTCACGATGAGCGGCTCGACGCTGCGCCCGCGCGACGACGCCTACAAGGCGAGCGTCGCGGCGGCGCTCGAGCGCGAGGTCTGGCCGCTGCTCGCCGCAGGGCGCGTCAAGCCGGTGATCCACGCGACCTTCCCGCTCGCGCAGGCCGCCGCCGCGCACGCGCTGATGGAAAGCGGCGAGCACATCGGCAAGATCGTGCTCACCGTGGGCTGATCGCGGCCCACGCGCGGGCCGCCCCGCGCGTGTTCGTCCCCGACACGCGGACTACCCCGCACGTTCGTTCCCGATGCGGGCTGCCCTGCGCACCTGTCCTGGGCGGGTGCCACCCCGGTCGATCCTCGCCGAAGAGGGCCACTCCGCACGCCCGTGCCCGACGTGGGCTGACCCGCGCGCCCGTGCCCGGCGCGGGCGCGTCGTCCCCCGCTCCGGGCGCCTCGCAGTCGACCTGCGCGGAACCGGAGGGACCGCCGGCCATGGCGCGGCGGCCTCCCGCGCCGGGCGCGGTACCACGTGTGCCACCGGCTGCCCGCCGCCGTCGCCCCGTCGCCGGCGGGACCGGACCGTCGATCGATGGATTTCCCTGCACACGGTCAGCGCGCCCCGCGCAGCGCCCCCCCGCGTGCATCGTCGGCCCGGTGCCGCCCGGCGCGGAAGATCCGCCGATCCTCGTAGAACGCCGGTTGCTCGTTGTCCGGCCACCACCCCGGCAACCCGAGCAAGGGCAGCGGCAGGAGGTCGAGCGGCGCGCGCAGCGCCTCGATCACCACCGCAAGCCGCCGAGCGAGGACGGCGGCGAGCG
>JBIPNU010000303.1:0-4145 GCA_044370615.1 Burkholderiales bacterium | reverse complement strand
CGATTTCCGCGCGATGGTGTCGCTGGGGGTCCATCCCCTGGTGCCTTTCCTCGCACGCCTCGCCCTCGAGCGCGAGACGGCCTGACGCTCCGTCGCGCGCCGCAGGCTCGCCGTTGTCCCTCCCCCGAAGCAGGAACGCATGAAGATACTGACCTCCTGGATCGACGGCGCGCCCGTCGATGCCCGTCCCGGCGACGCCGGCTTCGACCTGGTCTCGCCGATCGACGGCACGCCGCTGTGCCGCATCGTGGAGACCGACCGCGACACGGTCGATCGCGCGGTGCGCAGCGCGCACGCCGCGTGGCGCGTCCATCGGCGCAGCACCGTCGCCCAGCGCGTGGCGTGGCTCGAGGCGCTCGCGCGGGTGTTCGAGCAGGACGCCGCGCGCATCACCGAGATGATCATCGAGACCATCGGCAAGCCGCGGCGAGCGGCGAACTTCGAGGCCTCGCGCGTGGGCGCGTTCATCCGCAACTGCATCGCCGAGCTGCTCACCGGACGCGGCGAAGTGCTGCCGCTCGACTCCGCGCCCGCGGGCGCCGGGCACCTGGGCTACGCGAAGCGCGTGCCCTACGGCGTGGTGGCGGCGGTGACGCCGTTCAACGCACCCGCCAACCTGCTGGTGCAGAAGCTCGCGCCGGCGCTGGCCACCGGCAACGCGGTGGTGGTCAAGCCGCACCCCACGGGTATCGAGGTCGCCCTCGCGTTCGCCGATCTGGCCAGGCGGGCGGGGCTTCCCGACGGGCTGTTCAACGTGGTCACCGGCGACCGCGAGGCGGCGCTCGCGCTGGCCTCGCATCCGCTCACCTCGGTGATCACCCTGACCGGTGGCGTGGTGGCCGCGCGCGCGCTCGCGCAGGCCGCCGGGGCGCGCAAGTTCTGCGCGGAGCTGGGCTCGAATGCGGCCAACCTCGTGCTGGCGGATGCGAATCTCGACGATGCCGCGGCGAAGATCGCCGCTGCAGGCTTCGAGGCGAGCGGCCAGCAGTGCATCTCGGCGCAGCGGGTGATCGTCGAGCAGCCGGTGTTCGAGGCCTTCGTGGAGAAGTTCGTCGCGGCGACCGCGAAGCTCAAGGTCGGCGATCCACGGGATGCGGCCACCGACGTGGGGACCATGGTCAGCGTGGCGGCCGCGCAGCGGGTGCACGCGCTGCTGATGGATGCGAAGGCCAAGGGTGCGCGGATCGCGCTCGAGCCGCGGATCGACGGCGCGCTGCTGTCCCCGGCGATCGTGGTGGCTGCGCCCGAGGCCGCGCGCATCCTGCGCGAGGAGGCGTTCGGCCCGATCGTCGTCGTGCAACCGGCGCGAGACCTGGACGACGCGCTCGCGCAGGCGAATGACTCGGAGTTCGGCCTGCAGGGTGCCTGCTTCACCTCCAGCCTGGACAGCGCGATGCGCGTGGCCGAGGAGTTCGACTGCGGCTCGATCTGGATCAACGAGGCGAGCCGGTTCCGGCTCGACATGTATCCGTTCGGTGGCGTGAAGGACAGCGGCTTCGGCCGCGAGGGCATCCGCTACGCGATGGAGGAGTATTCGCAACTGAAGTTCGTCGGCATGAGGTCGAGCCGCTAGGAGATCGCGATGGGCGAGACAGGCGGGCGCGGCGTGGCCGCACATCCCGGGTCGCGGGCGTCGCTGCCCGTGGCCCTGGTCGGCGGGGGCGCGATCGCGCGGGTCATCGCCCGGCAACTGGTCGATGCGCATCCCGAGGTGCGCCTGGTCGGCGCGCTCGACATCGATCCGGCGGGCGCACGCGAGCGCGGTTTCGCGCCCGAGGTGCCGCTGGTCGACTCGCTCGATGCGCTGCTCGCGCTGGGTCCGGCGTTCGTCGCCGAATGTGCCGGTCATGCCGGGCTCTCGCAGCATGGGCCGGGCGTGCTGCGCGCGGGACTGGACCTGGTCGTGGCTTCGGTGGGCGCGCTGGCCGATGCGCGGCTCGAGGAGTCGTTGCGCGCGGCGGCGGCCGCCGGCGCCGCGCGCATCCGCATCCCCTCGGGGGCGATCGGTGCCCTCGACGCGCTCGCCTCCGCCCGGGTGGGCGGCCTCGAGCAGGTGAGCTACACCGGCCGCAAGCCACCGCTGGCGTGGCGGGGGACACGGGCCGAGTCGGCGGTGGACCTCGATCGGGTCGGCGCGGCGACCCGTCTCTTCGAGGGCAGCGCGCGCGAGGCGGCGCTTGCCTATCCACAGAACGCCAACGTCTGCGCCGCGGTCGGCCTGGCCGGTCTCGGGCTGGACGAGACGCGCGTGGAACTCTTTGCCGATCCTGCGGCGCGGGGCAACGAGCATCGCCTGCAGGCCTCGGGGGCGTTCGGCGAGCTGCGCTTCGAGGTGGTGGGGCGGCCTCTGGCCGGCAATCCGAAGACCTCGAGTCTCGCCGCCTACAGCCTGATCAAGGCTCTGGTGGCACCGGCGCGCGCGATCGCGGTGGGCTGATCCAGCCCGCCGATCGGGCAGCCGCGGCGCCAAGCGACTACACTGCCGCGCAGGAACCACGGGGCATCCAGACCCCGCCCGGGCTGCCGCGCGCCCGTCATCCATCGGAGATCGGTCACATGTACAAGGTGCTCATCATGGGCGCGTCCTACGGGTCGCTGCTCGGTACCAAGCTTGCCCTCGCCGGGCATCGCGTGAATCTGGTGTGCCTGCCCGCGGAGGTCGAGGCGTTCAACCGCGATGGCGCGCGGGTGCGCATGCCGATCCGTGGGCGCGATGGTCTCGTGGAGATCGATTCGCGCCGCGCGCCGGGCCGGCTCACCGCCGAGGGACCGGACACGGTGGATCCGTCGCAGTACGACCTGGTCGGCCTCGCGATGCAGGAGCCGCAGTACCGCTCCGCGGGCGTGCGCGAACTGCTCGCCCGGGTGGGGGCCGCGGGCGTGCCCTGCCTGTCGATCATGAACATGCCGCCGCTCACCTACCTCGCGCGGCTGCCGGGGCTCGATCTCGCCGCCTGCCGCGCTGCCTACACCGACCCGTCGGTATGGGATGCGGTCAATCCGGCGAACCTGACCCTCTGCAGCCCCGACCCGCAGGCCTTCCGCCCGCCCGAGGAGCCGGTGAACGTGTTGCAGGTGCGCCTGCCGACCAACTTCAAGGCGGCGCGCTTCGCGGGCGATGCGCCTACCGCGATGCTGCGGCGGATGGAGGCGGATATCGACGCGATCCGCTACGACGCCGGCGATGGCGCGCCGATCGAGCTGCCGGTGAAACTCAAGGTGCACGACTCGGTGTTCGTGCCGCTCGCGAAGTGGGCGATGCTGATGGCAGGCAACTACCGCTGCATCACGCCCCAGGGCATGCGCTCGATCCGCGAGTCGGTGCACAGCGATCTCGCCGCCGCGCGCGCGATGTACGAATGGACGGTCGAGGTGTGCGTGGCGCTGGGCGCCGAGCGCGCCGATCTCGTACCCTTCGAGAAGTACGCGAAGGCAGCCGATGGGCTGGCGAGTCCGTCCTCCGCCGCGCGCGCACTCTACGGCGGTGCGCCCTACATCGAGCGCGTCGACCGGCTGGTGCAGCAGGTGGCGGCCGGGCAGGGGCGGCGTTCGGCCGAACTCGACCAGATCGTCTCGCTGGTCGATGCCCGCCTCGAGGAGAACCGGCGCGCGGCGGCGCGTTAGCGTCGGGGTTGCCGGACGGCCCTCGGGCGCGCCGCGCCCGGGTGTCACGGCTGCGGGTGTTGCGCGCCCCGGCCTCGCGAGGCTCGCCGGTCTCTCGACCCCGGTTTCCCGTCGCGAGGGTTCGGCGTCGCGCCTTCGGACTCCCGCACCGAGGGTCTGCGTCCGCGCCGCTCACCCCGCGCCCTCGACGCGTGCCGACGCACGCGGGCGTCCAGCGGTGCGGTGCCGGCGTGCCGGGGCGCGAAGCGGTAGCCTGCATCGTCGACGCCGGGCGGCGGTTTGCCCGGCGCGATCGCCTCTGCTACGGTGTGCCCACGGCATGTGCCGGTTCGACGAAAGGAGGTGATCCAATGTCTGGTCGATTGCTGCTGTCCGCTGCCGCCCTGACTGGGGTCCTGGTAGCGGGGGTCGCGTCTGCCTGTCCGGGCGCGGCGATGTCGTCGAGCAACGCGACGCCGGGCGGTACGCCGGCGCCTTCCGTCACCGCGCCTGTGCGCGGCTGAGCCGGCTGCATCGCCTCG